>NZ_JAFCLX010000049.1:0-52400 GCF_018130205.1 Bradyrhizobium sp. AUGA SZCCT0222 | reverse complement strand
GAGAGCACGGCATAAGCCGTAAAGCCATTGCGCAGGGAAGGCCGGGTGTTCTCCGCTGCCCTGTATGCTCGTGTGCAGCCTACTTAGTGCTAACCGCACACGGGACCGCGGGTGCAGCGCGCACCCGGTCTTCCCTGCGCCCTCTGTATTTAGGGCGGGAAGTTTCTGGCAAACCTCGGGCGCTGTGCGTCGCGAGAACGGGAAAGCGTGGTTTGGATAACGGCGCAACAACAAACACCGCCGTCGTCCCGGCCTTGAGCCGGGACCCATACGCCGCGGCCCATCCGTGAGATCGCTGGCGTTAGAGACCTTCTGCTAACAATGACTGCCGCGGAGTATGGGTCCCGGCGTTCGCCGGGACGACGCGTGGAGGAGCTGAGAGCCGCTGACGACGTCGGATGGCGGTGTCAAACATGCCCCATCATCCGCCGCTCCCGCGCATAGCGCACCAGGGCGACGAACCGATAAATGCCATGCACGAATTTGCCATAGGGCATGGTGACGAACAGCGAGAACACCACGCCGAGATGCAGCGCCAGTAGCGGTCCCATCGCCGGTGTTGCGCGCAGGAACAAGAGCGCCATGCCGGTCAGGCTGGTCAGGAACAGCATCACGATGAACGCGACATCCATGCCGAGGCGTTTTTCATCGACCAGCACAGGATCGCGCTTCCATTTTTCGAGGAGCAGTCCCACGGGTCCAATCAACAGCCCAATGCCGCCAAGCGTGCCCAGCACGACAGGCAGGTCCCACCACGGGTAGGGCGCCTGACGCGCCAGGAAATAATGATAGAGCGTCGCGACACTGGTCGAGGCAAAGCACAGTCCAAAACCGTAGAAGGTGAGGTGGTGATAGATCTTGCGGCGGTCGGTCGGGCGGTCGTCCTCGTTGAAGCAGCCGACGCCGCCGCCATCGAGATAACGCAACTCGCCGGCGTCGCGGATCGCCTGCCAAATCGAGCCCGCATCGGCGCGCATGCCAACGGGCTCGCCGATATCGCGCCAGAACGCGCGCACCCCCATGACAAGCGCCACGATCGCATAGAGGAAGGCGGCGCCGAACAGCGCCGCCATCGCGTTGTGCGGCATCAATTTGTAGAACGCGCCGGGGCCGGTGTGGACGCCGAACAGCACTTGCCGGTCGTGGAAGGCGGCAAAGCCGAAGATGAAGGCGGCGACGCTGAGCGCGGCAACGATGCTGATGACGAGGCCGTTGCGCGCGAAGGCGCCGGAAAAGGCGCGGGGCCAGACGTAAGCGGCATAGGACTCGTTTCGCGCGACGGCAAGCGTCTGCGGCACATTGACGTTGAATTCATGCGGCGGCGAGAACTGGCAATCGGTGTAGCACGCGCCGCAGCCGTGGCAGAGATTGGCGAGGTAATTGAGGTCGCCGTCGGAAAACGCGCGGCGCATTTCCATCGCCGGAAACACCGCGCAGAGCCCCTCGCAATAGCGGCAGGAGTTGCAGACCGTCATCAGGCGGTCCGCCTCCTCCAGAATTCTCGTTCCGTGCATTGCGCTGTGCTCTTCTTGTCTGACGCGTTTTCTTCACGCGAACCGGTGGCCACTTCGCTTGAAAACGCTATGCTTTCGACGCGTCGGTTACTTGGTGAGACCCTTGCCTTCGAGCCATTTCTGGATCAGGGCCGCAACCTCGGCATTGTTCTTGTCCATCATCACCATGTGCGAATTGCCCTTGATGCCGGCTTTCGGCAGGTCGACGACATCGACGCTGCCGCCGGCGGCCTTGATGCTTTCCGCAAAGGCGACGCCGGTGGCGCGGATCTTCGGCCAGCGCGAGTCCTGCTCGATATAGTCGCCATAGATCATCAGCGTCGGGATGTTCTTGAGCACATCGACCTTGGCGGGATCGCCGACCCCGGCCGGTTCGATCGCGATCAGCGCCTTGACCTTGTCGGGGCGCGCCTGCGCCACCTTGAAGCCGAAGCTGCCGGCCTGGCTGTGGAACAGGATGACGGAGGGGCCGACGCGGTCGATCTCGGCGATATAGGCGGCAATGATCGCGTCGTCGGTGGTGGTCCAGCGCGGCACGTTCTGCTTGACGAAATTCTCATAGCCGTCGTTGGGAAACTGGCTGCCCGGCATCAGCTTGCGCTTGGCCGGATCGGCATTGTAGGAGCCGGCGCCGTCGCCGATGCGAAAGCGCTCGAACGGATTGGCTGTGGTGAGGAACACCGGCTCGCTCTTGAAGATATCAGGATATTGCGCCCAGCCGGCGCGGCCGCGCTCGACGGCATCCGAATTGTAGACGGCCCAGCCCTTGCGCAGAAAATAGTTCAGCCAGCCTTCGCGTCCGTCCGGCGTGGTCTCGTAGGTGACGCCGGTCAGCCCGCCGCCATGCCACATCAGCAGCGGATAGGCGCCCTTCTCAACGGCGGGCAGAAAATACTGCACGTACATCTGCTCGACCTGGTAGGTGCCGTTCGGATCGACCTTTGCGGGCACGCCGCCCGGCGTGAACGTCACTTCCTTGACCGGCTTGCCGGAGATTTCGACCAGCCGTCCGCCGACATGGAACGAGCCCATGTCGCGCAACGCGATCGGCTCGGCGGCATTGGCCAGCGTTGCGTTCATCAGAACTGCCGCAGCAGAAGCAATTGCAAATCGAGACATGAACCCTCCCTTTATCTTCTCCCTCTCCCCGCACTTCGCGGGGAGAGGGTTGGGGTGAGGGGCTCTCGCCGCAGACCGTGCTCGCGGAGAGAGCCCCTCACCCGGATTGCTTCGCAATCCGACCTCTCCCCGCGAAGAGCGGGGCGAGGTAACTCACTAATTCTTCGCATTTCTGGCCGCTTCCCGTCCCGCCACCCGTCCGAACACGCTGCCGATGGTCATGCCGATGCCGGCGGCGTAGCCCTTGCCGAGCACGTTGCCGGCCATGATCTCGCCGGCGGCGAACATGTTGGCGGAAGGCTTGCCGTCCTTCATCAGCATGCGCGACTGCTTGTTCACGCGGGTGCCGAGATAGGTAAACGTAATGCCGGGCCGCACCGGATAGGCGAGGTACGGTGCGGCCTCGATCTTGCGCGCCCAATGCGTTTTTTGCGGCGTGATGCCTTCGGTGCGGCAATCATCCAGGATGGTGTGGTCGAACGTGCCGGGCTGCACCGCGGCGTTGAAATCGGTGATGGTCTTTTCCAGCGCGACCGGGTCGAGCTCAAGCTTGGTGGCGAGCTCGGCGATGGTGCCGCCCGCGATCGGCGGGAACAGCGTCGGCATGAAGCTCGTGACGACAGCCGAATCGAAAATGATGTAGGCGATCTGGTCGGGCTGGGCCGCCACCAGCCGGCCCCAGATCGCGTAGCGCTTCGGCCAGATGTCCTCGCCCTCGTCGTAGAAACGTTGGGCGTGCTTGTTGACGACGATGCCGAACACGACCGAGTCGTGTCGTGTAATGATGCCGCCGTCGAATTTCGGCGCGCGGGCGTCGATTGCGACCGCATGGCATTGCGTGGGATCGCCGATGTCCTGCACGCCCTTGGCCAGCAGCATTTTCAGAATGGAGCCGCGGTTATAGGGCGTGCCGCGAATGAGAAAGTTGTCGGCCGCTTCGCCCCAATATTCCTTCAGCCATTCGATGTTGGCTTCAAAGCCGCCGGCGGCGGCGACCAGCGCCGAGGCGCGGATTTCTGTGGCCCCATCGATCGGCTGCTTCAGGTGAGCTGCCAGGAACATGCCGTCCTCGATGTGGAGATCAGCGATCTCGGCGTCATAGATGATCTGGACGCCGAGCTGTTCGGCGGTCAGATACAGCGCGTTCAGCATCGCGCGGCCGCCGCCGAGGAAGAACGAATTGGTGCGGCCGAGGCTGAGCGTGCCGCCGAGCGACGGCTGCCAGCGCACACCCTGTTCGACGATCCAGTTCAGGATGTCCTTGGACTCCCGGATCATGAATTTTGCCAGCTCTTCGTCGGTCTCGCCGCCGGTCACCAGCAACAGATCCTGCCAGAATTCCTCTTCGGTGTAGGGCCCGGTGAGGATGTCGGTCGCCGCGTCATGGGCGCAGCGCATGTTGCGGGTGTGGCGGGTATTGCCGCCGCGATAGAATTTTGGTGCGCCCTCCAGCACCAGCACCGAGGCGCCGGACCTGCGGGCGCTGATCGCGGCGCACAGCGCGGCGTTGCCGCCGCCGATCACCAGAACATCGAACCTGCGTTTCAAATCCACCATGCGCTCTTGTTATCGTTGTTTGCATGGAAATCAAATTGGCGGCCGCGCGACATGCGACAATGTCGGATGCCGCACGCATCGCGGAGTTACAACTCCTGCGCCGCCGGACAGTCCATTGCCCGGCGCATCCTTGCAACGCTCTAGGCGGGAACGGCGTCACGGGTCGCGATCGTTTCTCCGTCGCGATAGATGGCGAGCGCCGCGATGATGCCCAGCGCCGCGGCGCACATCAGCCAGTAGGCGGGGGATGCCTTGTCGCCGGTGTGACCGATCAGCCAGGTCGACGCAAATGGCGTAAACGTCCCGAACAGGCCTGCGGCGAGCGCAAAGGCCAGCGAGAAACAGGTGGTCCGGACGTTCGCCGGCACCACCTCGACCAGCGCGCCCAGCATGGTGCCGCTGTAGATGCCGAAATAGAACGAGAACATCATTTCGACGGCGAGCATCTTGCCGAAGGTGGGCGCCGCGATCAGCCAGTGCAGTGCCGGATAGGCGGTCACCAGGGACAGGCATGCAATCGCCAGCAATACCGGCTTGCGCCCGATCCGGTCGGACAGCGCGCCGCCGACCGGATTCCAGATGAAATTGGCCACGGCCACCAGGAGGGTGACGAGGAGCGCGTCCGGCGTAGACAGCTTCAGCACGGTCTTGCCGAAGGTCGGCGTGTAGACGGTGACGAAGTAGAAGGTCGTGGTGGTCAGCACCGCCATCATCATGCCGAGAATGACGATGCGCCAGTTTGCCACCGCGGACGCGAACACTTCCGATGCGGTCGGATGCGTCTTCATGGCGAGGAAGGCGGGCGTCTCTTCGAGCGTCCGCCGCAGCACGAAAATGAAGGGAATGATGAGGCAGCCGATGAAGAATGGAATGCGCCAGCCCCAGGCTGCGACCGTTTCTGCCGGCATCACCTCGCTCAGCACATAGCCGAGGATCGCGGCAACAAAAATGGCGACCTGCTGGCTGGAAGATTGAAACGAGGTGTAGAAGCCCCTGTTGCCGGGGGTGGCAATCTCCGCCAGGTAGACCGAGACACCGCCGAGTTCGACGCCGGCGGAAAATCCCTGCAGCAGCCGGCCAAGCAGCACGATGACGGGAGCGGCGATGCCGATCGTCTCAAACCCCGGACAGAAGGCGATCACGACCGTCCCGATCGCCATGATCCCGAGCGTCACGATCAAACCCCGGCGCCGGCCGATGCGGTCGATATAGGCGCCGAGCACGATGGCGCCGACCGGGCGCATCAGCGCGCCGAGCCAGAACACCCCGAACGCATTCAGCAGCGCCGCCGTTTCGTTCTGGGCAGGAAAGAACGCCTTCGCGATGGCGCTGGCGTAAAATCCGAACAGGAAGAAATCGAATTGCTCGAGGAAATTGCCGCTGGTCGCGCGCAGGATGGCGCCGATACGCGATTTGATCTGCGGTATTTCCGAACCACTTGCCTGCGCCATGACGCCGTCCTCCCGCTATGTTGCCGCCGGCGCAAAAAGCCTCGCTGGCCGAGACAGTTAGCCTGCCTACTGCGACAATTTGGCACAGTTGGGCGTGACGGCAACCCGCAAAACGTGGAAGGTGCCCTGAGAACGCGGAATGTCGGGCTTTCAGGGCTTGTTCTGCACCGAGGCAATCAGCCATTGCCGGAACGCCGCCAGTTTCGGCGGGTCCGTTCGTCCCGCCGGCGAGACCAGATAGAAGCCGGCATCGGTCGGCAGCGTGATCTTGAAGGGCACGACGAGGCGGCCCTTGGCGATGTCGTCCTCGACATAGGCCGAGCGGCCCATCGCGACGCCGAGGCCGTCGATGGCGGCCTGCACCGTCATGAAGATGAGGTCGAAGGTCACGCCCGGCTGTTTGGAAAAATCCGCCGGCAGGCCGGCCGCTGTCAGCCACAGCCGCCAGTCGTCGCTGTTGAAATTGCTGGTGTGCAGCAGCACGTGGTCGCGGAGGTCTTCCGGGCATTTCAGCGGCTTGCTGCCCTTCAAGAGGTCCGGGCTGCATACCGGGAAAAGCTCGTCCGCCATCAGCCAGTCGGCGCGCAGGCCCGCCCATTGGCCGCGGCCGTAGCGGATCGCGGCATCGACATTGTCGCGCTGGAAGTCGACCAGATTGGTCGAGGTGGTGATACGCACGTCGATCCCGGGATGCGCTTCCTGGAACGCGGCAAGGCGCGGCAGCAGCCATTTGGCGGCGAGCGAGGCCAGCGTCGAAACCGTCAGCACATGGTCGTCGTCCTTGCGCAGCAGCCGGTCGGTGGCGAGCCGCAGGTCGTTGAAGGCGGCGCGGATGCCGGGCAGGTAATCCACCGCCTGCGGCGTCAGCGTCAGCGCCCGGTTCTGGCGCACGAACAGGCGGACGCCGAGCTCTTCTTCCAGCCGCTTGATCTGATGGCTGATCGCGGTCTGCGTGACGTTCAGCTCGGCCGCCGCCTGCGTGAAACTCAGATGCCGGGCGGCAGCCTCGAAGGCGCGCAACCCATTCAGCGACGGCAGCCTGGCGGTCATCTCCAGCACTTCCCCAATATGAGTTTTTATCATCCGAAGCGGTACAAAGTGTCGTTTGTGAAAGGCCTTGGGAGCGCAGATATTAGCGTCAACAGATTAGAGATAGGAGCTTCAAATGTCTACTTTCACGCATGAATCGATGATAAATCATCATGGACAGAGCCTTTTCAGCCAGGTCGCCGAACTGATCCATGTCTGGCGGCAGCGTTCCGCGGCTCGCCGGGAACTGGCCAACTGGTCCGACCGGGAACTCCACGACATCGGCGTCTCCCACGGCGATGCCATCTACGAAGCCTCAAAACCATTCTGGCGGGCCTAAAGGCAGCCAGGCCGGCGTCGCCTCATCAGGGGGACGCCGGCCATTTTTTCGGGAGCAATGGGAGCGTGCGATGACGACAATGCGTTTCGACGATCTCAGGCAATATTCGGACCTGCTGCGCGCGCGCAGCGGCGAGGCCCTGACCGTGCGTTTCGTCGAGCCGCGCGATGCCGAGGCGCTTCAAAATTATTTCCGTTCGCTGACGATCCGCTCCCGCTACAACCGCTTCCTCGGCGCCACGCGTGAACTGCCGCCGTCGGTGCTTGAGGATTTCATCCATATCGGCGAAGCCGACCGCTTCAGCGTGGTCGCGAGCATGCTGGTCGATGGCCATGAGATCATCGTCGGCGAAGCCCGCTACGCGTTCGAGAACGGCAGCATCGAATTCGGCCTGTCGGTTGACGACCGCTGGCAGGGCCATGGCATCGGCAAGGCGCTGTTGAAGAATCTCGAATGCCGCGCGGCCTCATTCGGCGCCGAGCGAGTGTTCGGCGATACGCTGCGTTCCAATGAGGCCATGATCGGCCTCGCCCGCAAATCCGGCTATGCCTTCATGCCGGCCCCCGGCGACTGGAAGCTGGTGCGTTTCGAAAAGCATATCGACGTCGAACCGCAAGACATCCCCTGTGCAAGCTGGCGGCTCGCCGCCCTCTCCCGCCAGGCCACTATGTCCTCGGTTGCGGTTTGACGAAACTAAGCCCGGTTCTGGCTGACCAGAACCGGGCTATTTTTAGGCCCCGGCGTTCAGCAACATTTACGCAGCCTCTTCAGTCCAGTCGGTCGACGTTGAAACCTCGCGCCAGGCCGCGAGCTCCTTGGCGACGAACGCGTTCTTGGCCTCGATCCGCTCCACCGTGTCGCTGCCGAGCGGCAGCCGCAGCGGCGGCGTCTTGGTGTTGGCAAGCCTGATGAAGGCCTGCGCCAGCTTGCGCGGATCGCCGCGCTGGCCGTGATTGACGTCATCCGCGTGCGCGCGGGTCTTGCCGACGCTGTCGGCGTAATCCTCGATATGCTGCGCGGTGCGCGCCAGCGAGGACTCGTCGAGGAAATCGGTGCGGAAGAATCCGGGCTCGACCACGGTGACATGGATCCCGAGCGGCGCCACTTCGCCGGCCAGCGCTTCGGAAATGCCTTCGACCGCGAATTTGGTCGCGCCATAGACGCCCCAGCCCGGGAAGCCAGCGTAGCCGCCGACCGACGAGATATTGATGACGTGACCCGCGCGCTGCCGTCGCATGTGCGGCAGCACCGCACGGGTAACACCGAGCAGGCCGAACACGTTGGTGCCGAACAGCTTTGCTGTCTCCGCGGCGCTGGCTTCCTCGATCGCACCCAAGAGGCCGTAGCCGGCATTGTTGACGAGGATATCGATGCGGCCGAACTTGCGGACCGCCGCGCCCGCGGCCTCGTGCGCCTCGGCCTCGCTGGTGACGTCGAGGCGGGTCGCCAATAAACGCTCATGCGAACCGAGCCGGGCGGTGACGGTGGAGGGATCGCGCGCGGTCGAAACCACCGCATCGCCCGCTTTCAACGCGGCTTCCGCGATCAAAGCGCCAAACCCCCGGGAAGCTCCTGTGATGAACCAGACGCGCATGTTCTTAGCCCTTTCGTTGCTGCCCGGCGCTTGCGCCGGGCCGATGGGCAATCATTAGCGGCTGGCCATAGATGAGATAATACGTTAAGTATTTCACAAGCTACTGAGCAAAATTCATCAATGCGAATTGACCCTTCCGACCTCGCAACCTTCCTCGCGATCGCCCGGCACCGCAGCTTTCGCGCGGCGGCGACCGAACTCGGCGTCTCGGCCTCGGCGCTCAGCCACGCGCTGCGCAATATCGAGGAGCGGCTTGATCTGCGCCTGATCAACCGCACCACCCGCAGCGTCGCGTTGACCGAGGCCGGCCAGCGCCTCTTCACGCGCATCAGCCCGGCGTTTCGCGACATCGACGACGCGCTGGAGGACCTGAACAATTTTCGCGGCAAGCCGGCCGGCACGCTGCGCTTCAATGCCGCCCGGCAATCCACCCAATTGGTGCTGTTGCCGATCGTGACGGAATTTCTGAAAGAATTTTCCGACGTCAGCGTCGAGATCGTGATCAACGATGCGCTGATCGACATGGTCTCGGCGGGCTTCGACGCCGGCGTCAGGTTTGGCGAGACGGTCGCCGCCGACATGATCGCGGTGCCGATCGGCCCGCGGCATCGGTTTGCGGTGATCGGCTCGCCCGGCTATTTCAAGCGGCACAAGCCGCCGGCGACGCCGCATGATCTGAAGGGCATGCCGTGCATCCGCTACCGCTTCTCCGGCGGCGCGCTCTATCGCTGGGAATTCGAGCGTGGCGGCATCGAGGTCGAAATCGACGTCGCGGGCCCGCTGACGCTGAACGACCAGGATCTGATGGTGGATGCGGCGCTGGAAGGGGCAGGACTCGCTTTCGTATTCGAAGGCCAGGTCGCTGACTTGATCGCCAAACGCAAACTCGTACGCGTACTCGCCGACTGGTGTCCCGCCTATCCCGGCTTCTTCCTGTATTACCCGAGCCGCCGCCAACTCCCGGCGGCGCTGCGCGCCTTCGTCGATTTCGCAAGATCGCCTGCGAAGACGCCTGCGAAATAGATCTAGCCGCCCCTGAACACCGGCTTGCGCTTTTCGATGAAGGCCTGCACCGCTTCCTTGTGATCCGCCGTCACCTGGGTGCGGATCATGCGTTCGGCTTCATGATCGCGCGCGGTGGCGAAATCGAACATCAGGGCTTCGTCGAGATTGTCCTTCATGTAGCGGATCGCGATCGTCGGACCTTCAGCGATCGATTTGGCGAGCGCAAAGGCTTCGGCCTGCAGCCTGTCGTCCGGCACCACGCGGTTGACGAGGCCGATCGTCTCGCATCTGGCGGCATCGACGCGCTCGCAGGTGAACATCAATTCGCGGGCGCGCGAGGTGCCGACGAGGCGCGTCAGCAACCAGGCGATGCCATAGTCGCCGCTCAGTCCCACCTTGAGATAGCCGGTGGAAAGGAACGCCGATTGTGCGGCGATACGGATGTCGCAGGCCATCGCCAGCGCAAGCCCGGCGCCGACCGCGGGGCCGGGCAGGGCCGCAATGGTCGGCTTGCGCACCGAGACCAGGGCGCCGGTCAGCAGGCGCTGGCGTTCCTGCAGATCGGCGACCCGCTCGTCATGCGACATTTCGAGCTTCTTCTTGTCGCGGTTGGCACCCATGCCCTTGACGTTGCCGCCGGCGCAAAATGCGGTGCCGGCGCCGGTGAGCAGCAGCGCGCCGACTTCGGGATTCTCGCCGCAGGTCTTGATCATGTTGCGCAGCGCCGGCGTCAGATGATCCGACATCGCGTTGCGCGCTTCGGGGCGGTTCAGCGTGATGATGGCGACGCGGTCGCGGATCACGCACAGCAATTCATTGGTGCCGGTGTCGACGGTGATTTCGGTCATGCTTCCCCCAGCATTTCTTTTGTTCGTCATTCCGGGGCGATGCGAAGCATCGAACCCGGAATCTCGAGATTCCGGGTCTGGTCCTTCGGACCATCCCGGAATGACGGCGCACTAAAACTTCTCCACCCATGGCCGCAATTCCAGTTCCCACGTCCAGGCGCTGCGCGGCTGTTGCAGCACGTTCCAGTAACTCAACGCAATGGCGTCAGGGTCTAGCATCGAATCCGGCCGGTCGGCGGGCTCGGTGCGGGCGGCGCTGCGGATGCCACCATCGATGACGAAATGCGCGACGTGAATGCCCTGCGGCGACAATTCGCGCGCCATGCTCTGGGCAAGGCCGCGCAGCGCGAACTTGCCCATCGCGAACGGGGCTGACTGCGGATAGCCCTTGACGCTGGCGGAGGCGCCGGTGAACAGGATCGCGCCATGCTTGTTGGGCAGCATGCGCAACGCCGCCTGCTGCGCCACCAGGAAACCGCCGAAGGCGCTGACCGCGATCGCGTTGGCGACGTCGGCCGGCACCAGGTCGGTGAAGGGGCCGCGCGCCCGCCCGCTGGCGTTATAGACAACGAGATCAGGCGTAGCGATCTCGCGCTCGACCTGACCGAACAGCCGTTCGACGTCGTCGGCGTTGGTGGCGTCGCAGGCATAGGCGCGGGCGCCGGTTTCGGTGCACAGCGCGCCGAGTTTTTCGATTTTGCGGGCGGCCAGCGCGACGCGGATTTTTTCGCGCGCGAAGAGCCGCGCCAGCGATGCGCTCAATCCCTCGCCGGCGCCGACGATCAGGGCGGTTTTGTAGGTTGGCGGGGTCGGCATGGCGGCTCTCCAGAAATGACCGGGAACAGGTATTTAGGGGCGTAATTCCGCCAGACAACCCGCCGGGTCACGGCGAGGCTGATATCCGTCCGCCATGGGGTGACCCTCCAATTATGCTTGTTGACGGCTTGATCGCCTGCGTTATCGGTAGATGATCAATATCGGGCGGAACGAACAAGAGATAAAAAAATGCAGCAACCCCTCACGCATGATCGCAGCACGGCCGCGGCCGACAAGCCAGGATTGCTTGCGCCTGATACCTCGGGGATGAATTTCTACCGGGCCGATCCGGCGCTGACCGATCTGCTGCGGCTGCATCTGCCGGAGCCGCTGTTTCGCCACATCGAACCGCATCTCGACCGGCTCGGCGGGCTTGCCGGCGGTCATCTCGACGAATGCGCGCGGCTCGCCGACCGACACACGCCGGTGCTGCACCAGCGCGACCGTTTTGGACGCGATTCCCAGTATATCGAATATCATCCGGCCTATCGCGAACTGGAGAAGGCCGCATTCGGCGAGTTCGGCATTCACGCGCTCTCGATCCGCAAGGGCATCATGGGATGGCCGGACAAATATCCCGTTGTCGCCAAGCACGCCTTTACGTTCCTGTTCAATCAGGCCGAGTTCGGGCTGGGCTGCCCGATCAACGTCACCGATGGCTGCGCCAAGCTGTTGAATAATTTCGGCAGCGAGGCGCTGAAGGCAAAATATCTCGACGGCCTGACCCAGACCGACATGAACAAGCTGACCCAGGGCGGTCAATTCATGACCGAGAAGGAAGGCGGTTCCGACGTCGGCACGCTGACCACGACGGCCGTGCAGGAGGGCGATCACTGGCGGCTGCATGGCGAGAAATGGTTCTGCTCCAATGCCGACGCCGAAGTGGTGATGCTGCTGGCGCGCCCGGAAGGCGCGGGGCCGGGTACGCGCGGCGTCGGTCTGTTTTTGATGCCGCGTCGGCTCGAGGACGGATCACAAAATCACTACCGGATCGTTCGCCTGAAGGACAAGCTCGGCACCCGTTCGATGGCCTCGGGTGAGATCAAGCTGGAGGGCGCGATTGCCTATGCCGTCGGCAAGCTCGATCGCGGCTTTGTGCAGATGGCCGAGATGGTGAATTCGTCCAGGCTTTCCAATGGCGTCAAATCCACCGCGCTGATGCGGCGCGCGTGCCATGACGCGATGACGGTGGCGCGAAATCGGGTGGTGTTTGGCCAGCGCATCATCGACCTGCCGCTGGCGCGGCGGCAATTGATGAAGATCATGCTGCCGACCGAACAGGCGCTGTCGATGAGCTTCCTCACCGCTGACGCGCTCGACCGCGCCGAGGCCGGTAGCCAGGATGCCGCGGCGTTGCTGCGCATCCTGACGCCGACCTTAAAATTCCGCGCCACCCGCG
The DNA here is from genome assembly GCF_018130205.1 of Bradyrhizobium sp. AUGA SZCCT0222. Lineage (NCBI taxonomy): Bacteria > Pseudomonadati > Pseudomonadota > Alphaproteobacteria > Hyphomicrobiales > Nitrobacteraceae > Bradyrhizobium > Bradyrhizobium sp. AUGA SZCCT0222. The sequence continues at coordinate 39,728 of NZ_JAFCLX010000049.1, read as the reverse complement.
ATGCCCGCAAGGTCTGCGGTGATGCGCTCGAGATGCGCGGCGGCATCGGCTACATTGAGGAATTCGCGACCCCGCGCCTGTTGCGCGACGCACATCTCGGTTCGATCTGGGAAGGCACCGGCAATATCGTCGCGATCGATGCGCTGAAACGCGCGGTCGGCCGCCACGGCGCCGATGCGGCGCTCGCCGCCGATCTGCACGCCCGCCTCGATGACAGCGCCAATGTGCCGCAGGCTTGGCGCAACCGCCTGCGCGAACTGACCGACCGCGCTATCGGCTTTGCGCGCGAGGTCGCCAGCAAGTCGGATAACGAAGGCGATGCGCGGCGTGCGACCAGCCTGCTTTATCATGTCGCCAGCGCCGTGGCCTTGGCATGGGAGGGCGGCCGCATCCATGAGATGCGCGGCGATGCCAAGCGGCTGCTGCTTTCGCGCATGGTGATCGATCACCGGGTCTCTTCGTCAGATCCGTTCCGCTTGGCGGAAAATGCCACGCAGCGTGCGATCACGGAGCACCTGCTCGGCGAACGCGCGGTGGGCATGGCCGAGGTTGGCGAATTGCTCACCGCAGCGTAGGCTTCCGACCACGCTGATATTCAAGAAAAACAATCAAGGGAGTACCCGATGAAGGCCGCCGTTCTGCATGAAGTCAATCAGCCGCTCGTGATCGAGGATGTCAGCGTGCCGAATCCCGGCCCGCGCGAAGTCCTGATCCGCACCCGCGTCGCCGGTCTCTGTCACTCTGATTTGCATTTCATGGAAGGGCTTTATCCGCATCCGCTGCCCGCGGTGCTCGGCCATGAATCGGCCGGCGTGGTGGAGAAAGTCGGCTCCGACGTCACCTATGTGAAGCCCGGCGATCATGTCGTGACGTGCCTGTCGGTGTTCTGCGGCACCTGCGACAATTGCACCACCGGCCGCACCGTGCTCTGCACCGACACGACGGTAAAAATGCTGCCGGGCGTGTCCAACCGGCTGTCCTGGGCGCGCTCGGAGAAACTCAACCAGTTCCTTAATCTGTCGTCGTTCGCCGAGCAGATGCTGGTGCACGAAAACGCCATCGTCAAAATCCGCAATGATATGCCGCTCGAACTGGCCGCGCTGATCGGTTGCGGTGTCATCACCGGTTACGGCGCGGTCGTGAACACGGCCAAAGTCACCGCCGGCGAAACGGTCGCGGTGATCGGCTGCGGCGGCGTCGGCATGGCCGCGATTAACGGCGCTGCGATCGCCGGCGCCGGCCGCATCATCGCGATCGACACCAATCCCGCCAAGCTGCAGCTTGCGACCAAACTCGGCGCCACCGACATCGTCGATCCCCGCAATGGCGACGTCGTGCAGCAGGTGCGCGAACTCACCAAGGGCGGCGTCAACCATTCCTTCGAAGTGCTGGGCCGCAAGGAGACCGCGGAGCAGTCGTTCGCGATGCTGGCCGCCGGCGGCACCGCGACCATCGTCGGCATGATCCCGTTCGGCCAGAAGATCGAGCTGCACGGCTTCGACTTCCTGCGCGAGCGCCGGATCCAGGGCTCCTCGATGGGCTCCAACCATTTCCGCGTCGACATGCCCCGCCTGGTCGAATTCTACATGCGCGGCAAGCTGCATCTCGAAGACTGGATTTCGGCCAAGCTGAAACTGTCCGAAATCAACGAGGGTTTTGCGGCGATGAAGGCGGGCAAGACCGTGCGCAGCGTGATCATGTTCGATGCGTGAGTGAACTGCAGTAGAATGCGCGGACGCGAGCCGCGCATTCTATGTCGTCCCGGCCTTGAGCCGGGACCCATAACCACCGGCGGCACTGTTTTGCGCGCTGGTCGTTGTGTTCCTTATCCAATCACGCGGGCCGCGGCGTATGGGTCCCGGCCTTCGCCGGGACGACAACTGGTGTCACCGCGACACGTGCGCCGAAACCGCCAGCCACTTCCCGTTCTGTTTCGCCCAGCAGTCCGTATAGCGCCCACGACCTTCCTGCCCATCCGCCGTCGTGTAGCGCGTTGCGGCGTGGATAATGGCGAAATCGCCGAGGATGCGAATCTTCACGTCTTCGGCTCGCAGATTCCGGATCGTCACCGGCACGGCGGTCTGCTTGAGAAAGCCTGATCGGTCGACCAGCGATTTGTCGGGATTGGAGCAGTAGAAATCCTGCGCCAGAATCTGGTCGAAGCGTTTGACGTCGCAATTCTGCACCGAAGCGACATAGTCGCGGTTCAGTGTGGTGAGTTCTTCGATGTCGTTGCTCATGGGTCTTCGTTCCTCGTCATTCCGGGGCGCGCGAAGCGCGAACCCGGAATCTCGTAGTAATAATTTCTGGATTCCGGGTTCAGCCCTGCGGGCTGCCCCGGAATGACGACCAACTAATCATCCAACATCGGCGGCGGCTTGAACCCGCCGAATTCGCGCTCGATCAGTTCGGCGAGCCTCAAGGGCGTGCGGTCCTCCAGCCAGGGGCCGACGATCTGCACCCCGATCGGCAATCCGTCCGGCGCGAAGCCGGTCGGGATCGCGGTGGAGGGCAGGCCGGGCAGGGTGGCGATGCCGGGCCAGGCGAGCTGATCGGAATAGACGTGGTCCTTGCCGTCGATCCTGATGCGGCGTTGTTCCTGGTCGGCGGAGTGATCGTGCGGATAGGCCGGTGTCGGCATGATCGGGCAGATCACGGCGTCAAACGTCTTGAACAACTCGCGCCACTGCGCGCGCAGACGCACGCGCCCGCCGTCCGCCATCAGCCAGTCGCGATGGCTGAGCGCGATGCCGCGCAGCCGTTCGGCGCCGAGGCTGGTGTCGTCGGCAGGAAGTGAGGCCGCGGCAGCCTGCGCGCCGGCATAGACCTCGGGCGCAAAGGATGCCGCGAGGAACGACATCAGCATCCGCATATAGAGCCGGGATGATGCGGCGAAGTCCGGCAGCAGCCGGCTTTGCCGCTCGATCCTGACGCCGGCCTTGGCGAGATTGGCGGCAAGCGTTTCCAGCGTTCCGCGCACAGTCTTGTCGGTCGGCATCAGCGGATCGGTATCGATCAGCAGCACGCGGAAATCCTTCAACGCGGTGTGGCGCGCCGCTGGCAGTTCCAGTCTGTAACCCTTGCCGGCGTCGAGCGGATCGGGGCCGGCCATCACGTCGAGCAGCAGCGAGAGATCGGCCGCGCCGCGCGCCATCGGTCCGATCACGGAAAGGTCGCGGTTGGACGGCAGCGGCGGCAAGGGCGGCGGCGTGTGGCCGCGCATGGCCACGAGGTCAAAGGTCGGCTTGTGCGCATAGATGCCGCAGTGAAACGCGGGAACGCGCAAGGAGCCGCCGATATCGGAGCCGAGCGACAGCGCGCCGTAGCCGGCTGCGAGTGCCGCCGACGATCCGCCGGACGAGCCGCCCGGCGTGCGGCCGAGATCGAACGGATTGTTTGTCGTGCCGTAGATGTCGTTGTAGCTCTGCCAGTCGGCGAGGGCGAGCGGCACGTTGGTCTTGCCGAGGATCACGCCGCCGGCGGCCTTGACGCGAGAAATGGGGAGCGCGTCTTCGGTCGGCTTGAAATCCTTCTGTGCCGGAATGCCCCAGGTCGTCGGCAGGCCCGCGATATTGAAGGATTCCTTCACCGTCATGGGGATGCCGAGCAGCGGCTTGCTGACGCCGCGCGCCAGTTCCGCGTCGGCGGCACGCGCAGCGGCGAGGCCGCTCTCGAAATCGCGCACGCAGACCGCATTGATCTTGGCGTCATGACGTTCGATGCGGCCGATCGCATCCTGCGCCAGTTCGACGGCGGAAATCTTTCTTGCAGCGAGCGCTGCCGATAGTTCAACGGCGGTCTTGAAGCTCCATTGCGACTTGGCCAAGGCTTGCTCCCGGTCTGTTCTTGATGAGGCGGCGATGATGCTCAGTTTGGCGAGGTGCCGCAAGAGCAATAGCTGTACAGCGGCAGGGCCGCCATGCTGCCAATGCTATTGGCGCGCTCGCCTTTCGCGCGCTAGTCTCCCGATCAACAAAAAATGAAAAGACGGGAGACGACCATGAGGATCACTTGGGTGGCAGCTGCCGCGATCGCTTTCGTCATCGGCAGTGCAACGACGACGGCCGGTGCGGCCGAGATCAGGTTGGCCGAACAGTTTTCGATGGGCTACCTGCAATTCAACGTCATGAAGCGCGGCAAATTGATCGAGAAATACGCGTCGCAACGCGGCCTGAAGGATTTCAAGGTGTCCTGGCAGCGCTTCAACGGACCGGTGGCGATGAACGAGGCGTTGCTGTCGAACTCTACCGACATCGTCAGCGGCGGCGTGCCTGGTCTGATCACGCTGTGGGACAAGACGAAAGGCACTTCGTTTGAAGTCAAGGGCATCTGCGCGCTCTCTTCGCAGCCGTTTCTCCTGAACACCGCTAATCCCGATATCAAATCGATCAAGGATTTCAGCGAACGCGACCGTATCGCGGTGCCCTCGATCAAAGTGTCGGTGCAGGCAGTGCTGTTGCAGATGGCGGCGGCGGAAGCCTTTGGCGAGGCCAACTACGCCAAGCTTGATCCGCTGACGGTGTCGATGTCGCCACCGGATGCGACCATCGCGTTATTGAGCGGCGCGGGCGGCGTCTCCTCGGCCTTCAGCGTGCCGCCGTTCCAGTTCCAGCAACTCGAGCAGAAGAACATCCGCACCATATTGACCTCGTTCGACGTGCTGGGGCCGCATACGTTCACGGTGGCATGGACCTCGGCGCGGTTCCGCAAGGACAATCCCGAACTCTACGCTGCCTTCCTCGACGCCGTGAAGGAAGCCACCTCGATCATCGCCGCCGATCCGAAGGGCACCGCGCAAAGCTGGATCAACGATTCCGGCTCCAAGCTGCCGCTCGAGATGGTGACGAAGGTGGTCACCGGGCCCAATGTCGAATGGACCATGACGCCGGCGGCGACGATGAAATTCGCCAGATTCATGCGCAAGGTCGGCACCACCAGGAACGAGCCGGCGTCATGGAAAGACCTGTTCTTTCCGGAGATCGGCGACCTCAACGGCAGTTGAGGCCGGAGCGCAAACTCTGCGAAGCAAAATCAAAAGAGAGATATTCCATGCCACCGACCGCGAGCCGGAAATTTCCCCTGTTGTCCACCAAGCGGCTGACGTTACGGGCCGCGACGCCAAAGGATGTTCCCGCATTTCGCGCGCTGATGTCGGTTCCCGATGTAACGCGTTTTTCCAACTGGCCCGATGCGCCGTCCACAACGCGGGTCGAACGCGCCTTGCGCTGGATGTCCAAGCTCCACGGCTCCGGCAAGGGCTGTGGCTGGATCATCGAGATCAGCGGCACAAAGGCGCTGGCCGGCGCAATCCGTTTCAATAGTTTCGAAAAGAAATGGCGCTGCGGCCAGGTCGGCTACGAGTTGCATCCGGATTATTGGGGCAAGGGCCTGATGACGGAGGCGGTCAAGGCTGTCGTGGCGTGCGGTCATCAAACGTTTGGGCTCAATCGCATTGATGCCTGGACGTTGCCAGGAAATACCGCATCCGACCGTGCTGGAAAAATCGGGCTTTCAGTATGAAGGCACCATGCGGCAGAAAGCCTGGTTCAAGGGTGCGTTTCATGACTTTCGAATGTTCGGCCGCATCGCGGCGGATGCCGCGAATCCGAGATGAGCCGCGGCACGTTCGGTCAGGTCGGAGAACTTTTTGACGCGGGAACCCAAGGCGATCCGGTCAAACCATCAGCGGACAGATTTGGCCTTTTCCAGAAACTGCAGCAGCAGCCGGCTCACTTCGGCAGGCTGCTCCTGCTGCACCCAATGGCCGGCGCCATCGACGAGATGGCAGCCGATCATATTGGTGCAGGCCTTCGACTGCATGGTCTCGAACACACCAGGGCGCTGATAGGTGCCCCAATCCTGCTTGCCCGAAATGAAGGCCGAGGGCACGTCGATGGTGCGGCCCGACCAGGTCTGCAATTCAGGCAGAAACGCTCCGGACGTCCCGCAGCGATACCATTGCAGGCCGCCCTGGAAACCGGTGCGGGTATATTCGGCGCTGTAGAACGCGAGCTCGCTGTCCGGCAGCCATGTGTTCGCGGCGATCGCGGCTGCAGAGGGCATTTCCTCGGCGACGGTCGCGGCCATGTCCTTTACGAAATCCATCACATAATAGGTCGGCAGTTTGGCGATTTCGGCCGCCGTCCATGATTTCAGCGGATACGGCGCGTTGTCTTTCCAGTCCGCGCTCTTGTGATGGTAGTAGGCGCGCAGGAAATCATGCACGCCCTGCGGCGCGTGGTGCATGTTGGCGTTGGCCTCGCGCGTCGAATAGTACCATTGGTAATGTTTGCGCGGCCGCGGCAGCGCCGCCAGCTCGCGATGGATGGGGTCTTCCGCTGCAGGCTTGGCCGGTGCATCCGCGGTGTTGAACGGCAGCGCCGGCGGGCCGGCGAACGGCGCGCTCATCAACGCGACCGACCGGAACACATCCGGCCGCAGCAGCGCGCACCAGGCGGCGACGGACGAGCCGAAATCATGCCCGATCACGGCATCGACGCTTTTGTAGCCGAAAGCCGACACCAGCCCGAGCGCGTCGCGCACCAGATTGGTGAGCCGGAACGAGGCGAGATCGCCATCGTAATTGGCATCCCACCCCGTGGTGCGGCCATAGCCGCGCTGGTCCGGCGCGATCACGTGATAGCCCGCGGCGGCCAGCTGCGGCATCACCTTGCGCCAGCTGAAGGCAAGCTCGGGAAAGCCGTGCAGCAACAGCACGCAGGGCCGGCCGCGGGTCTCAAAGCCGGCTTCCAGCACATGCATGCGCAGGCCGTTTATACCGTCGATGTAGCGCGAGCGAATGCCGGAGGGGAGCGGGATGTCGGGGAGGGCGGTCATGGCGTTTCCTCGTCATGGCCGGACTTGTTCCGGCCATCCACGTTCTTCTTGGTGAGACTGTAAAGACGTGGATGCCCGGGACAAGCCCGGGCATGACCGAATCTAAGACTCGCGTCGTCCCGGCGAAGGCCGGGACCCATACGCCGTGTCCTATCGATGAGAGTACCGACGTTGGATACCTTCTGAAACAACAAGGGCCGCGGAGTATGGGTCTCGGCCTTCGCCAGGACGACAGCGAGATATTACCCCTTCACCGCCGGCTTCGGCCAATACCGGTCCCGCAAATGCCGCTTCACCAGCTTGCCGGTCGACATGCGCGGCTCCGTTGCTTGCCTTGCCGCCCCCAACACAACGGCTTGAACCTTGGCCGCCTCCGGGGCCACTAACGACCGCAACACGAACTCGCAGGATGCATACCAATGCATTGGCTGGGGCTGACCAATTTTCACGGCTGGATTTCGCGCCTCGTTCTGGTGATCGCGGCAGCGAGCCTGCTGCTTGGCTCCGCCGCGCGCGCGGCTGACGTGACGGATCTGACCCAGAACCTGCCGCGCGGCTATTTTGGCGAGTTCAGTTGGGATGGTGACAGGACGGTGCAAAACGTCGTCATTACCTTCGATTCGGTGCGCGCTCTGAACGAGAAGCATGTGGAAGCGTTGGGATGCGGCTCATACGAGGTCGGACGCCAGGTGACGAAGATAAAGGTCCAGATGTTCGTCAGATTGTCGGATCTGCAGGTCGAAATCTTCGAGCTGTCGCCCGAGGGGAACGCCCCCTTCGAGACTGGCGGCAGCCATCGCGGAAAACTGTCGAAAGACTTTCAGCGAATTGAGGCGCAATGGACCACTACTGCCACCAAGCAGCGCGGGCGAATGCATCTGCGCGCAGCGCAATCCCTCACCTGCTCGCCGGCAGCATCGATGTAATCTCGTCCCTGATGCAAAGTGCCCACCCTCCCAGGGAGTGTGCAAGCACGGCTCACCCCTTCGCCGCCGGCTTCGGCCAATACCTGTCCCGCAGATGCCGCTTCACCAGCTTGCCGGTGGGCGTGCGCGGCAGTTCGGCCTCGAAGTCGATGCTTTTGGGGCATTTGATCGGCGACAGATGCTTTCTGCAGAACAGGATCAGCTCTGCCTCGAGCTCCTTGCCGGCTTTGGCCATGTCGTGCGGCTGCACCACCGCCTTGACCTCCTCGCCCATTTCCTCGTTCGGCACGCCGAACACCGCGACGTCGGCGACATCAGCGTGGGTGATCAGCACGTCCTCGGTTTCCTGCGGGTAGATGTTCACGCCGCCGGAAATGATCATGTAGCTCTTGCGGTCGGTGAGGTAGAGAAAGCCCTCGTCGTCGAGATAGCCGACGTCGCCGAGCGTCGACCAGCCGCGGTCGTTGTAGGCGCGTTTCGTCTTCTCGGGATCGTTGTGATAGGCGAACACAGGCGCGTCGGCGAAATAGACCGTGCCGATCTGGCCGGTCGGCGCTTCCTGATCGTTCTCGTCCAGAATCTTGACCTTCCCGACCACGGCGCGGCCGACGGTGCCGCGATGGCTCAGCCATTGCTGCGAGTTCGACACCGTGACGCCGTTGCCTTCGGAGCCGGCGTAATATTCGATCAGGATCGGTCCCCACCACTCGATCATCTTGGCTTTCACATCGACCGGGCAGGGCGCGGCGGCGTGGATGGCGCCCTTCAACGATGAAACGTCGTAGCGGTTGCGCACCTCCTCCGGCAGCTTCAGCATCCGCACGAACATGGTCGGCACCAGCTGCGATTGGGTGGCCTTGTATTTCTCGACCAGTTTCAGGAATTCCTCGGCGTCGAAGGATTCCATGATGATGGAAGTGCCGCCGAGGATGGTCGCCATCATGTTGAAGCGCAAAGGTGCCGCATGATAGAGCGGCGCCGGCGACAGATAGATGCTGTCAGCATTCATGCCGCACATGTCGCCGCAGAGGACTTTCAGGAACTGGTTGGGCACGTCGATCTTGTTGCCCTCGAACGCCTTCTTGATGCCTTTCGGCCGTCCGGTCGTGCCCGACGAATACAGCATGTCGTAGCCGGCGACCTCGTCCGCGATCGGCGTCGTCGGTTGCGCGATGGCTTCCTTGTCCCAGGAGCGGAAACCCGCTTGCGGCTCGTCGACCATGAAGAACAGCGGTTCGCCGGGCTCGCCCTTGATCAGGCCTTGCACCTTCTCGGCGCATTTCGGCGTGGTGATGAAGACTTTTGCGCCGCAATCCTTGATGATGTAGGCGATTTCGTCCTCCGTCAGATAGCGGCTGATCGCGGTGTAATAGAGTCCCGCGCGCTGCGCCGCCCAGCAGATCTCCATGAACGCCAGGCGGTTCTCCATCAGGAACGCGATGTGGTCGCCGGCCTTGAGGCCGAGCGCGCGGAACAGATGCGCCCCCTGGTTCGAGAGTTCGTCAAGCTCGCGATAGGTGATTGCTTTTCCGGTGCCCGCCATCTGGTAGGCGATCTTGTTCGGATGCGTGCGGGCGTAGATCGACGGATGGGTCATGGAAAAATCCTGAAACAATCACCGGTGTCGTCCCGGCCCAGATGCGCATTTGCGCATCAGGAGCCGGGACCCATAACCACCGAATCGAGTTGTTGGAATGAGCTGGAGCTCCAGCTTTGCATAACCACGAACTCCTGTGGTTATGGGTCCCGGCTCAAGGCCGGGACGACACCATTGTTGTTGCGGCCAATTGCGAAACTTACAGCCGTTCCACAATCGTCACGTTCGCCATGCCGCCGCCTTCGCACATGGTCTGCAGGCCGTAGCGCTTGCCGCGCTGCTTGAGCGCGTTGACCAGCGTGGTCATCAGCTTGGTGCCGGAGCCGCCGAGGGGGTGGCCGAGCGCGATCGCGCCGCCATTGACGTTGAGCCTTTCAGGATCGGCGCCGGTGGTCTTCAGCCACGCAACCGGCACCGCGGCAAAGGCCTCGTTGACCTCGAACAGGTCGATGTCGTCGACCGACATGCCGGCCTTCTCCAGTGCGCGCTTGGTAGCGTGCAGCGGAGCATCCAGCATGATCACGGGATCGCCGCCCATCATGGTGAGGTGATGGATGCGTGCCAGCGGCTTGACGCCGAGCGATTTGAGGCCCTTTTCGTTGACGACCATCACGCCCGAAGCGCCGTCGCAGATCTGGCTGGCGCTGGCGGCGGTGTGCTTGCCGTTCTCGGCGATCAGCTTGACGCCCTTGATGCCGTCGAGGCTGGAATCGAAGCGGATGCCCTCGTCGATGTGGTGGGTGTCGGTCGTGCCATCGGCGCGGGTGATCTGCAGCGAGACGATCTCGTCCTTGAACTTGCCGGCCTGGGTGGCGGCAATCGCGCGCTGGTGGCTGTTGTAGGAATAGGTATCGAGCTCTTCCTTGGACAGACCGTATTTCTCCGCCATCATTTCGGCGCCGGTGAACTGGCTGAACATGATGTTCGGGTAGAGCTTCTCGATGCCGGGGCTCTTGTAGTGACCAAAGCCGTTCTTGGCCGGCAGCGACGACGCAAGGCCCATCGGCACCCGCGTCATCGATTCAACTCCGGCTGCGATCACGCAATCCATGGTGCCGGACATCACCGCCTGCGCCGCGAAATGCAGCGCCTGCTGCGACGAGCCGCACTGGCGGTCGATCGAGGTGGCGGGCACGCTTTCCGGCAGCTTTGAAGCCATCACGGCGTTGCGGCCGATATTGTTGGACTGTTCGCCGGCCTGCATCACGCAGCCCATGATGACGTCTTCGACCTGCGCGGGATCGGCGCCGCTGCGATCGATCAGCGAATCCAGCACGGAGGCGGCGAGATCGGCCGGATGCCAGCCTGCGAGACGTCCCCCCTTGCGGCCCCCGGCGGTGCGAGCGGTAGCGACGATATAGGCCTCGGCCATGTCTGTTCTCCCTGAATTGTTGTTGGATGGCTTTTGAATGATGAGCCGGATTTAAGGGGTGGCCCGGGATTTAGTCAATCAATCAATTAACTCTTGAGTGCAGCCGCGGCATGCGCTTATGTGCGGCCGGAATTTCCGGCAGGCAGTGATGGCATCAGGGTTGAATACCAGCATACCGACCAAACTGGCGGGCGGAAAAAATACCACCGCCGAGAAGCTGCTTGTGGCGGCAAGCGAATTGATGATCGAGCGCGCCTCGATCGAGGTTTCGCTCTCCGACATCGCTCAGAAATCCGGCGTCAACGCCGCTTTGGTGAAATATCATTTCGGCAACAAGGACGGCCTGTTGCTGGCGCTATTGGCGCGCGACGCCGCAACCGAAATGTCGCAGCTCGAATATCTGATCAGCCAGCCGATTTCGCCGACCGCAAAACTCAAGCTGCATATCGGCGGCATCATCCGCGCCTATTACCAGTTCCCGTACATGAACCGGCTGATCCACTATCTGCTGCATGAAAGCAGCACGGAAGCCGCCGACGAGGTGTCGAAGTTTTTCGTGGCGCCCCTGCTGGAGTTCCAGAAGCGGTTGCTCGCGGAAGGCATCAAGGCCGGCGAATTCCGCAACATCGATCCCGTGATGTTCTACACCAGCCTGGTCGGCGCCTGCGATCACCTATTTTTCGGCCGCCACGCGATGTCGCGGGCGACCGGCGTCGGTCCGGTCACCGATGAAGTCTGCCGCCAGTACATCAAGCACATGGAAGCGCTGATCTGCGGCGGCATGCTGAGTGAAAAGAAAGCCGCGAATGGCGAGTAGCGAATAGCGAATGGATTTTTCCATTCGCCGCTCCCTGTTCGCCATTCGCACGTCCAGAGAAGAAACGTCCAAGGAAAAGTTCAAGGAAAGGGTCTCAAAATGCAGTTGAATGATGTTGCCGTTCTCATCACCGGCGGTGGCTCCGGTCTCGGTGCCGCTACCGCCCGCGCCATGGCCGCCAAGGGCGCAAAAATCGGCGTGATCGACCAGAACAAGGAAAACGCCGAAGCAGTCGCCGCCGAAGTGAAGGGCGTCGCCCTGCATGCCGACGTCACCGACGAGGAAGCGATCAAGGCCGCGATCGCCAAGGCCGAAGCCGCGCACGGCATCGCGCGCGTGCTGATGAACTGCGCCGGCATCGGCGGCTCGCAGCGCACCGTCGGCAAGGACGGCGTCTATCCGCTGGCAAAATTCGTCCGCATCATCAACGTCAATCTGATCGGCACCTTCAACGTGCTGCGCCTGTTCGCCGAACGGCTGGCCACCGCGCCCCCGATCGGTGAAGAACGCGGCGTTGCGATCAACACCGCCAGCGTCGCGGCCTATGAAGGCCAGATCGGCCAGATCGCCTATTCGGCGTCGAAGGGCGGTGTCGTCGGCCTCACGCTGCCGGCCGCGCGCGACCTCGCCAGCCTGAAGATCCGCGTCAACACCATTGCGCCGGGCCTGTTCCTGACGCCGCTGCTGATGGGATTGAACGAGGAGGCTCGCAAGAGCCTCGGCGCGCAGGTGCCGCATCCGGCCCGGCTCGGCGATGCTTCCGAGTACGGCAACCTCGCGGTCCACATCGTCGAGAACCCGATGCTCAACGGCGAAACCATCCGCCTCGACGGCGCCATCCGCATGGCGCCAAGGTAGGCGGCGTAATCTCCGCGAGTCGTCCCGGCGAACGCCGGGACCGATACTCCGCGGCGGTTCTTGCTTAAGAAGGTCTCTACGACCGTGCCGCCACGCAGCGGCACGGCGTATAGGTCCCGGCCTTCGCCGGGACGACGACGGAGGAGCGCTTCGTGACTCAACCGCTGCTGATCGAACATGAGGACGGGGTCGACCGGGTGACGCTCAATCGCCCTGATAGCCTCAACGCGCTCAACCCCGACATGATCAATGCGCTGAATGCGTATTTCGAGGGGCTTCAACGCAACCGCACCACGCGGGTGGTGGTGCTGAAAGGGGCCGGTGCGTCGTTCTGCGCCGGGCTTGATCTCAAACATGCCATGAAACGCCGGGCCGGGCAGCAGGAGCCGCCCGGCGTCACCGAGTCGCTGGATTCGCAGCGCCGGATCGCCGACATCGTGATGCTGATGCGGCGTTGTCCGCAGCCGATCATCGCGCTGGTTCAGGGCGCCGCGGCCGGCGGTGGTTTCGCGCTGGCGCTGGCGGCAGATATTCGCATCGCCACCAGATCGGCGCGGATGAATTGCGCCTTCATCAAGCTCGGCCTCGGCGGCTGCGATATCGGCACCAGCTATTTCCTGCCGCGCCTGGTCGGCGTCTCCGTGGCGTCGGAACTGATCCTGACCGGACGCTTCATCGGCGCGGAGCGCGCGCTCGCCGTCGGCCTCGTGTCTGAAGTGGTCGACGAAGGCGGGCTCGATGCGGCAGCGGAACCTTATGTCGAGGCGATGATGACGGCCTCGCCGGTAGGCCTCCGGCTTTCCAAGGAATGCCTCAATATGAGCGTCGATGCCGGCTCGATCGAGGCTGTGATCGCGATGGAAGACCGTAATCAAGTGCTGTGCAGCCGCTCGGAAGAATTCGGCGAAGGCATCAGGGCCTTCCTTGAAAAGCGAAAGCCTGTCTATATCAAACGATAGCAAGACAAGAACGAAGGATCCGAAAAAGGACCGAATTCCGGGAGACGCAATATGAGTGGGAACGCAGCCGAGGTGCTGACCAAGCCCGGCTTTCGCAAGATCGAATGGCTGAAGCGCGACATCGATGTCGCGCGGCGGCCGGACGGCGTCATCGTGCTGAAGTCGCGCATTCCGCTGCAGTCTTACGAGAAGCATATTCCGGCGTCGCTGGCGAAATGGGCGAAGCAAGCGCCCGATCGCATCTGGCTGGCGCAGCGCGGCGGCGCGGACCGGCAATGGCGAAAGGTTTCCTACGGTGAAGCCAAGCGCACCGTCGACGGGTTGACGCAGGGCCTGCTCAATCTCGGCATTGCAGATGGCCATCCGGTCACGATCTTGTCCGGCAATTCCATCGAGCACGCGCTGATGACGCAGGCCGCGATGCAGGCGCGCCTGCCGGCGGCGCCGGTGTCGCCGGCCTATTCGCTGATGAGCCAGGATCATCTCAAGCTCAAATACCTCTTCAACCTGATCAAGCCTGCGGTCGTGATGGTGCAGGATGGCCCGACCTTCGAGAAGGCGCTGAAAGCGCTCGATCTCACCGGCGTCACCGTCGTGCACGTGCTGCGGCCCTGCGAAGGCATCAAGAGCGTGTCGTTTGCCGACCTCGCCGCGACGACGGTGACGAAGGCCGTTGACGAGTCGATCGCAAAGATCACGCCGGACACCGTCGGCAAGCTGCTGTTCACGTCGGGCTCGACCGGCATGCCCAAGGCCGTCATCAACACCCAGGAGATGATGTGCGCCAATGCGGCGATGATGATGCAGGTGCGGCCGCGCGATCCGAACGGGCCGATCGCGACCATGCTGGACTGGATGCCGTGGAACCACACCATGGGCGGCAACGCCGCATTCCATCCGATCCTGGTCGATGGCGGTACGCTTTATATCGACGACGGGCGGCCGATGCCGGGCCTGTTCGAGGAGACCCTTCGTAACCTCTGCGAAGTGTCGCCGACCTATTACGCCAACGTGCCGGCCGGTTATGCGGCGCTGGCGGCGGCGATGGAAAAAGACGATGCGCTGTGCCGCAGCTTCTTCAGGAATCTGACCGTCATGGCCTATGGCGGCGCGCGGCTGCCCGACGATCTCTATGATCGCATGCAGGCGCTGGCGGTGAAGACTACCGGCGAACGCATCGTGTTCTATACCGGCTGGGGCTCGACCGAGACCGCGCCGACCTCCACCGGTACCTATTGGGACACCGAGCGCGTCGGCTTGATCGGGCTGCCTTTCCCCGGCGTAGAACTGAAGATGGTGCCGTGCGGCTCGAAATATGAGCTGCGCCTGCGCGGCATCAACGTCACACCCGGCTATTTCGGTCAGCCCGATCTGACGAAGAAGATGTTCGACGAGGAAGGTTTCTACTGCATCGGCGATGCCGGTGTGTTCGTTGACGACAACGATCCGCTGCAGGGCATCATCTTCGCCGGCCGCGTGGTCGAGGATTTCAAGCTCACCACCGGCACTTTTGTGCACGTCGGCTCGCTACGGACTGACGCCATCGCCGCCGCGACGCCTGCGGTGCATGACGCGCTGGTCGCGGGGCAGGACCGGGAATTCATTGGCCTGCTGGCCTGGCCCAATCTGCATGCCTGCCGGCAAATCGTCGGCAATCCCGACGCGTCGTTTGAAGACGTGGTCAGGCATCCCGAAATTATCGCCTGCCTGAAGCGCGGGCTGGAAGCGCACAACGCCTCCTGCACCGGCAGCAGCATGCGGATCGCCCGCGCCATGCTGATGGCGGAGCCGCCCTCCATCGACGGCAACGAACTCACCGACAAGGGCTACATCAACCAGCGCGCCGGCCTCGAACGCCGCGCCGCGCTGGTGGAGAGGCTTTACGCCGACAAGCCGGGAGACGACGTGATCATTTTGAACTGATCGTAGGATGGGTAGAGCCATGACGACGCTCTACCCATTGGTCATTCCGGGGCGCGCGTAGCGCGAACCCGGAATCCAGAGGTTATCATATCGAGATTCCGGGTTCGCGTTTTCAACGCGCCCCGGAATGACAGCAAGGAAAAGGTAAGCCGCCATGAATTTCGATTTCTCCGACGAACAAAAGCAGATGCGCGACGCGGCGAGGAAGTTCCTTGCCGAGAAGTGCCCGCCGAAAGCGGTGCGTGAGGTGCTGGACGGCAAGGCGACCTACGACAAGGCCTTGTGGAAGGGCCTCGCCGAAATGGGCTTTCTCGGCGTGGCGATCCCGGAAGAGTTCGGCGGCGCCGGCGCCGGGCATCTCGAGCTTTGCGTGATCGCTGAGGAAATGGGCCGCGCGCTGGCGCCGGTGCCGTTTTCCTCGACGGTGTATCTCGCCGCCGAAGCGCTGCTGCTGGCGGGCTCTGACGCGCAGAAACAGAAATGGCTGCCGAAGATCGCCTCCGGAGAAGCGATAGGCACGCTGGCGCTGTTCGAGGGCAAGGGCAATCCATCGCCGCAGGCGATCAAGTTGTCGGCCTCCGGCGGTACGCTGAGCGGCGTCAAGAAGCCGGTGCCGGACGGCGCCATCGCGGACTTCGCCGTCGTCGCCGCGCGCACGGGATCGACCGGTCGCGATGCCGATATCTCGCTGTTCCTGGTCGACCTCAAGGCCGGCGGCGTCGAGGTCAGGTCGCTGACCAACATCGATCCGACCCACGGCCAGGCCGAACTGACCTTCAAGAACTGCAAGGCCGAGCCGCTCGGCGCCGCCGGTGAAGGCTGGGGCATTCTCACGCAAGTGCTCGACCGCGCTGCTGTGTTGATGGCGTTCGAGCAGGTCGGCGGTTCCGACCGCGCGCTGGAGATGGGGCGTGATTACGCGCTCGACCGTATCGCCTTCGGCCGGCCGATCGGCTCGTTCCAGGCGGTCAAGCACATCCTTGCCGACATGTATGTCTCGGCGACCTTGGCGCGCTCGAATTGCTATTACGGCGCCTGGGCGCTCTCGACCAACGCCTCGGAACTGCCGGAAGCCGCCGCCGCTGCGCGCATCAGCGCGACGCAGGCGTTCCAGCATTGCTCCAAGAACAATATCCAGGTCCATGGCGGCATGGGTTTCACCTGGGAGTTCGACTGCCACATGTACTACCGCCGCGCCAACGCGACTGCAGTGACGCTCGGCAGCCTGTCGTACTGGGAAGATCAGCTGATCGACCGCATGCGCAAGAAGAACGCGGCTTGAACGTCATTCCGGGGCGCCGCAGAGCGGCGAACCTCAGATGTGCAATTGCACATCGGGGAATCTCGAGATGATAACTTCTGGATTCCGGGTCTGGTCCTTCGGACCATCCCGGAATGACGAGCAAGGACAAACAAATGAACTTCGATGACACCCCGCAGGAGGCCGCGTTCCGCGCCGAGGCGAAAGCCTGGATCGGGGCCAATGCGCCGAAGCAGTACGAGGAAGAGCTGCGCAAATCCTCGCTCGGCCGCACCGTGCTCAAGGGCGCCAACATCCTCGAGGTCGCAAAGGCCTGGCAGAAGAAGAAAGCCGATGCCGGCTGGGCCTGCCTGCATTGGCCAAAGGAGTATGGCGGCCGTGGCTCCTCGCCGATCGAGCGCGTGATCTGGCAGCAGGAGGAAGGCCCGTTCGGAAAACTCTCGGGCATGTTCATCATCGGCCACGGCATGTGCGGGCCGACCATGATGGCGTTCGCGGGCGAGGAGGAGAAGCGAAAGTACCTGCCGCCGCTGGCCTCGGGCGAAAAGGTCTGGTGCCAGTTGTTCTCCGAGCCCGCCGGCGGCTCCGACGTCGCCGGGCTTCGCACCCGCGCCGAAAAGAAAGGCGATGACTGGATCATCAACGGCCAGAAGATCTGGACTTCCGGCGCGCATTATTCGGATTACGGCATCCTGCTGACGCGCACCGATCCCAATGTGGCCAAGCACAAGGGCCTCACCATGTTCTTCCTGGACATGAAGAGCCCGGGCGTCGAGGTGCGACCCATTAAGCAGGCCAGCGGCCAGTCCGATTTCAACGAGGTCTATTTTACGGATGTGAAGATACCGGACTCGCAGCGGCTGGGCGCCGTCAATGACGGCTGGAACGTCTCGCTGACGACGCTGATGAACGAGCGGATGTCGATCGGCGCCGGCGTTTCCACCGGATTTCCGGAGCTGTTCGATTTCTGCAACAGCCTGATGCTGGACGATGGTCCTGCGATCGAGGACCGCAACGTGCGTTCCAGGCTGGCGAACTATGCGGTGAAGGCGAGCGGGCTGAAATACACCAGCATGCGCGCGATCTCGGCGCTGTCGAAGGGCGATCGTCCGGGACCCGAAAATTCGATCGGCAAGCTCGTTGCCGGCTCGATGGTGCAGGAAGTCGCGATGTACGCGCTCGATCTGCAAGGCGCTGCCGGCGCGCTGAGCGGGCCGGAGGACGCGGAGGTCGCCGGAAAATTCCAGGCCATGCTGCTGCGTGCGCCGGGCACCCGCGTCGAAGGCGGCACCGACGAGATCATGCGCAACATCATCGCCGAACGCGTGCTTGGCCTGCCCGGTGACATCAGGGTCGACAAGGACGTGCCGTTCAACAAGATTCCGACCAAGGGACGCGCGTAACAAACCGTCATTCCGGGATGCGCCGCGAGGCGCATACCCGGAATCCAGAGATTGTGGATCGAGATTCCGGGTTCGCGCTGCGCGCGCCCCGGAATGACAAGAAGAGAGGAATCCGCCAATGAACTTCGATGATACCCCGCAGGAAGCCGAATTCCGCGCCACCGCCCGTAAGTGGATGGAGGCCAACGCGCCGAAAAAATACGAGGCCGAGCTTTCGAAATCCTCGCTCGGCCGCATCCGGCTGGAGAAGGAAGAGATCGTCGATGTCGGCAAGGCCTGGCAGAAGAAGAAGGCCGAAGGCGGCTGGGCCTGTCTGCACTGGCCGAAGGAATATGGCGGCCGCGGCGCCACGCCGATCGAAAAGGTGATCTGGCAGCAGGAAGAAGGCGTCTACGGCAAGCTGACCCAGCCGTTCCAGATCGGCGAGGGCATGTGCGGCCCGACCGTGATGGCGTTCGGCAGCGAGGAGCACAAGCGGCATTATCTGCCGAAGCTTGCGTCCGGCGAACATATCTGGTGCCAGCTGTTTTCGGAGCCCGCCGGCGGCTCCGACGTCGCGGGGTTGCGTACGCGGGCTGAAAAGAAGGGTGACGACTGGATCATCAACGGCCAGAAGATCTGGACCTCGGGCGCGCACTATTCGGATTACGGCCTGTTGATCACGCGCACCGATCCCAACGTGCCCAAGCACAAGGGCCTGACGATGTTCTTCCTCGACATGAAGAGCAAGGGCGTCGAGGTGCGGCCGATCAAGCAGGCCAACGGCATGCAGGAGTTCAACGAGGTCTATTTCACCGACGTCGTGATCCCGGACAGCCAGCGCCTCGGCGCGGTCGGCGACGGCTGGAACGTCTCGCTCACCACGCTGATGAACGAGCGCATGTCGATCGGCTCGCGGCTGGCGACCGGTTTTCCTGAAATGTTCGAGTTCTGCTCGAACCTGATGACCGATGACGGGCTCGCGATCGACGATCCAGCTGTCCGTTCCAAACTTGCGAGTTGGGCGGTGAAGGCCAGCGGACTGAAATACACCAGCTACCGCGCGATCTCGTCGCTGTCGAAGGGCGAGCGGCCGGGACCGGAGAATTCCATCGGCAAGCTGGTGTCGGGCACGATGCTGCAGGACATCGCGACCTACGCGATGGACCTGGAGGGTGCAGCCGGTGCGTTGACCGGCGCGGATGAAGAAGCCGCAAGCGGCCAGTTCCAGCAGATGCTGCTCTCTTCGCCGTCGATGCGTATTGCCGGCGGTACCGACGAAATCCTGCGCAACATCATCGCCGAGCGCGTGCTCGGCCTGCCCGGCGATATCCGGGTCGACAAGGACGTGCCGTTCAACAAGATCCCGACCAAAGGGCGATGACCATGGATGCAAAAGCGCCGAAGGCGCGCTACGCGGCCGAAGACCGCATCGGCGTGCTCGAGGAATTGCTCGGCGAACGTTACTCGGTGCGCGCCTTCCTGCCGCGCGAGGTGCCGCGCGAGACCATCGAGCATATCCTCACCGTGTCGCAGCGCACCGCGTCATGGTGCAACAGCCAGCCATGGCAGGTGCTGATCGCGAGCGGCGAGGCCAAGGAGCGGTTTCGCAAGGCGATCTATGCCGAGGCTTCCTCGGGCGGCAAGGACGAGCATGATTTCACGCCGCCGCGCGAATATCTCGGCGTCTATCTCGAGCGCCGGCGCGAGAGCGGATTCCAGCTCTACAACACGCTCGGCATCGCCAGAGGCGATAAAATGGCTTATGCCAAACAGGCGCTGGAGAATTACAACTTCTTCGGCGCGCCGCATGTGGCTGTCATTCACACCGACGAGCCGCTCGGCACTTACGGCGCGGTCGATTGCGGCGCCTATGTCGGCAATTTCATGCTGGCGGCGCAGGCGCTCGGTCTCGGCACCATCCCGCAGGCAGCACTGGCGCGGCATTCCGGGCTGATCCGCCGGCACTTCAACCTCGCCGACGACCGCCGCGTGGTCTGCGGCATTTCGTTCGGCTTTGCCGACAATGCGCACAAGGTCAACAGCTACCGGACCTCGCGCGCAAGCGTGGCCGATACGGTCACGTTCTTCGACGAATAGCGTATTCAAATCATCAAGCGCACGGGAAAAGCCCCGATCGCCAATGGCGGCCGGGGCTTTTCGCTATCTGGATTCAGACGAGATCAGTAGGCGCAGACATTGACGGTGCGCAGGCGCAGACCGCGGCGGGTTTCGACCCACTGCTGCTGGATGCAGTCGTTGTAGCCATAGCCGGTGTTGAGGTAGACGCCACCGAAGCCGACGCCGAAGCCGTGACCCCAGCCGTGGCCCCAATGGCCGTGGTGGTGGTGATGATGGAAGGGGCCGGCGGCGGCGGGCGCGGCAGCGGCGAGGGTGAGGGCGGTGGCGGCGATCAGTCCGAGGGTAACCTTGCGAAGCATTGTATTCTCCAATTTGAAAGGCGCGGGGGCCGTTGTTTCGTCCCTGCACCTCTGTCGGCGCGACTTGAATATTCGTTCACGCCGGTTCCGGAGAATCGTGTTTCAGGAATGTTTCGTGGGGGCGGGGGACGACATCCTCTCCTCCCTTCTCCCCTTGTGGGAGAAGGTGCCTTCGCGCAGCGAAGGCGGATGAGGGGTTCTCTCCTCGCGGTAAAACTTCGAGATGAGGATAGAGACCCCTCATCCGTCGCGGACTTCGTCCGCGCCACCTTCTCCCGCAAGGGGAGAAGGAAGAATCAGAATCGCGGCGCCCTCTTTTCCGCAAACGCCTTGATGCCTTCCTTGATCTCGTCGCCGCGCATGCTCTCGCGGTGGCGCTGGTTCGCGGCGGCCTCGTCGAGCTTGCCACGGGCGAATTCGTTAATGGCGCGTTTCATGCCGCGCATCGCGACAGGCGCGTTACCGGCGAGGATGTTCGCAAGCTTGCCGACTTCCTCGTCAAGCACCTCCATCGGCACCATCGCGGTGAGATAGCCGATCCGCAGCATCTCGGGCGCCGAGATCTTCTGCGCCGTCAGAAACAATTTCTTGGCATTGTCGACGCCAAGCCGCGTCACGTAACGCTCGATGCCGCTCTTGTAATAATGCAGGCCGAGCCGCGCCGCCGGCATGAACATTTCAGCCGTATCGACGCCGATGCGGAAATCGCAGGCCAGCGCCAGATCGGTCGAGCCGCCATAGACGCCGCCATTGAGCCGGCAGATCGTCGGTACCCCGAGATCTTCCAAACGGTTGACCACCACCTCGAACGCCGAGCCCGCGCTCTGCTCTTCCCTGGCGCTGGTGGCGCGGTCGGCGACCGAATTGAGATCGTAGCCGGCCGAGAAGGCGCGGCCGGTGCCGGTCAGCACCAGCACCCGGATGTCAGGATCGGCCTCGATCCGGTCGAACAGTTTCACGAGTTCGCCGAGATCCTCGCTCTGCAGCCGGTTCAAATGTTTCGGCCGGTTGAGGCGGATGGTGGCGCGCGCGCCGCTGATGTCGAGTACCGGCGAGCTCGCCGCCGCGGCTGAATTGGGCATATCGTTCTCCATTCTTGTTATTTACTTGTTCTCTTATTTGTTTTCTTGCGCGCGCCGTTTGGCCTCGGCGTCGATGGTCCGGGCGAGATCAGGATGCCGTGCCATCAGCAGGCGAAAATCGACGAGGTCAAGCACCAAGAGCCTCGACAGCCGCGTGGTGGTGACATCGGCGGAACGCAGATTGTTGCCGAAAGTGCCCGCCGCAGGGGAGGCCGTCAACGACGGCCGGCAAACCGCGATACCGCGTCGAATTCCCCGCCGGCGAGGCTGCGCGGCAAGCCCGGCGGGGATCGATTTTGTCAGGGACGGGCGAGAATCGCGATAAATCGTCGTTTTTTCCCCGTATATCAAAAATAGCCTGCGGCCATTACGATAGCGGCACTGCGACACAATCGCGAAAAAATTCACTCCGTTAAAATTGGTTGGCTTCCAATGGATCCGTCTCATTTGGCACAACATGCCGGCACGGCCGGCGCCCTCTTCGCGTCGATCTTCGTGATCGCCACCACCACGATGCGGACGATGATTCCTTTGCGGGTGTTCGGCATTCTCGCCAACATCGCCCTGTTCCTGACCGCCATTCCGTCCCGTAATTATCTGGTCATGGTGGTGCAGGTGGTGATGCTGCTGGTCAATTCCTATCGGCTGCACCAGATGCTGCAGCTCGTGCGCGACGTGAAAAAATCGGTCAACAGCGACCTGTCGATGGAGTGGCTAAAGCCGTTCATGACCGAGCGCGATTGCGCGGCCGGAGAGATGCTGTTCTACAAGGACGAGAAGGCCGACGACATGCTCTACATCGTCAGCGGCAAGTTCAAGCTGGTCGAGTCCGGCATCGTCTTGCCGGTCGGCGCCATCGTCGGCGAGCTTGGCATGCTGTCGCCGTCGAACATGCGCACCCAGTCGCTGGAATGCGTCGAGGCCGGCCTCGTGCTGAGCGTCAGCTACAGCAAGGTCGAGGAACTCTACGTTCAAAATCCGGCGTTCGGCTTTTACTTCCTTCGCCTCGCCAGCGCCCGGTTGTTTCAGAACCTCGAGACGCTGCAGCACCAGCTGGCCCAGCAAACGGCGGCATCTGCCGCCGGGCCGAAACCCGCGTAGAGGCCGGAGCCAAGGGAGTGTCAGACCGCGGTTTCCTGTCGTCGTTGCGTTATCTGTTCGCCGATTTCATCGGTGAGGAGGACGACACCCCGCCATTCCTGCCCGACGGCTTGCCAGAAGCGGTGACCGATGTCGCGAGCGATGCCATCCATCTGCTGATCGACTATCAGAGCACGAGTTATGCGCAGCTTTACGTCGACCGGCTGCGGCGGTTCGTCGGCCGCAACGGGGTCGATGATGCGATGCTGGTCGAGATCGCGCGGCTGATGGCGGTGCGCATGAGCTATGAGGATCCGATCCGGATCGCGCAGCTCAAGCTTGCCGAATTCAACGAGGGGTCCGGCGGGAACTACAATCCGGTCGTCGACATCAGGAAATTCCGGGTCGACGAACTGGTCAGCGCGCTTCCCGCCATTATCGCGGAATATCTGATCGATGCGCTTAACTGGGCGGGGTGGGCGCACAAGCGGATTTCCATTCGGTTCAGCGCGGCAAGCCGTCTCGGCGTTCGCCGCCTCAAGATTGAAGCCGGGTTGAAGCGGTGGCGGCGCTATTCGGTGCGTTACGCCAAGGAGCGGCTGTGGGTCGAACGCTGGCTGCACATGATCAGCCGCAGCCTGGACAAACAGCCGGCCGCGGCTTCTGAAATCGTGCAGACCGCGACCATGATCGAGGGCTATGGCGACGTCTACCGTCAGGGCATGGCGGACTGGAACGCGATCATCGACGGCCTGGCCAAGCCGACCTTCGACGGTGTGCTGGCGCTATCAGATCTCGCCGGAGCGGTAGCGGAAGCGCGCGCGGCGGCGCTGCCCGATCCGCGGCAGGCCGCGCTCAAGCGCAAGATCGAGGAAATCAGGGCGCGGGTGCGGGCCAGCGGCTCGAGCGCCGCTGCGGGGTGATTACGCGCTTTGCGCGGTCTTCACGGCTACCACCTTGTCGTCCTGGGGCGGCGGGTGCCGTTTCAGATGATCGCGGCGCATGCCGATTTCGTCGCGCACGAATTCATAGCCGAGCTTGAACGTGTCCAGCCCGTCGCTGGAGATGGTGCCGTCGCGCAGCCCTATCACCACGCGCCGAATAATGGCTTCAAGCTCGTCCTGCAGTTCGTCGAGCGCGTCGAGGGATTTAGCATCCGCCATCCGCTCGCCGATATCGAGAATGGCGGTGGCCAGCTGGCTGGCCTTTTCGGGCGCGATGCGCGTGACCTTGGTGTAGATGGTGGCGAACAGCGAGCCGATGATGCCGAGCGCCGCGAGGGCAACATACATCAGGTCACTGTAGCGCTCCACGAACGACTTGATCTCGTCGTTGATGTATTCGGTAGCCCCGGGATGCGCGACAATGAAGGCATCCTTGTCGGTCGCGGCCGGTTCGATCTTGGAGGCGAAGCCGCCGTCGAGCGCGAGTTCGGCCTTGTTCTCGTAGATGATGCGCGCGAGGTCGCTTACGGTTGTCGTCGACAGATTTGCCTGCGCGACCAGCAGCCATTGCAGCCCGATGGTCTCGATATCTTCCTCGGGCAGCGTCGGCGCCGCCGACAGCATGCCGGTCGTGACCGTTTCCTCCGAAAGGGCAGGATATTTCCGGGTGATCGCCTTCGCGGCGTCGATCGCGTTCAGCGTGAAGCCGCCGCGCCTGGCATATTGCTCGTAACTCCTGTCCTTCACGACCTTCGAGGCATGGACGACCGCGACCACGGCGCCGAAGCCTGACGCGAACAGCTTGTCGAAGGTCGACCCCGGCGGGGCCATCTGGATTCGCGCCGCTGCTTCGGGCTGCTCGGAAAGCTCGAGCATATTCCGGATCAGCGTGACGCTGCTCTCGCGGTCGGCGACGACGGCGATCTTCTTTTTCTTCAGCTCGGTGACGGTCTTGATCTTTTTGCCGGCGGGACTGATCAGCAGCAGCAGGTCGTGTTCAAGGATCGCAACCGCGCGCGCCCGGGACGGGATTTTCGCGTCGGTGCGCAAAATCGCCAGGTTGGCTTCCTTGCGGTCGAACTGGGCGACCGCCTTGGCGTTGTCGGCGTTGGGCACGATCTTGAGGCGCAGCCGCGACGAATTGTTCTTCAGGACGGCGGCAAGCCGGGCCGCAAAACGCGCCTCGGGCCCATTGGCTTCGCCGACGGCAAAGACCAGCGTCTCCGAATTTCGCACCAAAGCCCGGCCGCCCCACATCGTTGCGGCGGTAAGAATCAGGGTCAGGATCGAGAACAGCACGATCTGGGAGCGGTTGCTCTTGACGACCGGCATACGGAGGCGCCGTGGCATACCGGGTTTTGGCGTGGGGGCTTCAGCACTCATGGCTATACCCGGTCGGGGGACATCCCGCCGCCAAATCGGCGTCGCAGGCCATCCAAATGAATTCGTAAATACCTAGAAACGAACGACAATTTCCCTGTGCGGCAATGATATCCTGCCCCCGCCGGATTGCAAATCGCCCCCTCGCCGGTAACCTTACCCGCAAAAGCTGCGCGCCGATGCCGCAGTATCGCCGTTGGGCCACACCATTTTTTTTTCCAACCACCCACAGGTGCATTCCGGTCCGGGAGGTGCCATAAATAACGGCAACGTTCACGTCCGGGTTCGAGAAGAAAATTCGCTGACAGCCTAGACCCCCGGTTTTGTTGCCACCTTGTTAGTCCCAGCAAAGGGCGTCAGCTTTGTTGTTTCCTTCCATGTCGTCGTCGGTCCCGGTTGCTGCGCTCGTGGGATGGATGTTGCTTCTCACGGTGAAGCACATCATTGCCGACTTCATTTTTCAGACTTCCTGGATGGCGATCGGCAAGGACCAGAAGACCGGCTGGGCGATGCCGTTGCTGGCGCACTGCTCGGTGCATCTCGTGACATCGTTGCTGCTGATCATGGTGGTCGCGCCGCGGTTCTGGTTCGTCGCCTTTATCGACTTCGCCATCCACATCACGATCGATCGCGCCAAGGGGATCTGTGCATCGTCCTTCGGGGTGACGCTGGAGAATGAGCATCCCTGGTTCTGGACGCTGATCGGCGTCGATCAGGCGCTGCACCATCTCACCGGCTTCGGCCTGGCGATCTTCATGGCGGCGAACTGATCCGGCCAAAGCGTTTTCCAGCGAAGCATGCCCTCGGACTTGATCCGGGGTGGATACCGGTTCGCGTCAAGAAAACGCGTCAAAACAAGAATCGGACCGGAGTATTCCGGATAGGCACCAGCCTCCCCCACGCATAGCCTGCCCTGGTCTGCACGTGACCGCCGGCCAGCCCGTGGCGGCAGGGATTTAGGCGCAATTCGCGCCAGGCGAATCACCGGCTGCGCCGGTCTGATTTGGTCGAAACTGGCAAGAGCACCGGAACACTACTGGTACGGGTGGTTAACCTTTCGTTAGAGTATTGCACTGCATCTTCCGGATAGGGAGAACCGCAATGTTTTCAAGCCGCGACGCCTTCGAGAACGATTTCTGCCCGGTCCGGGACGAGTTGCTCGGCGAGATGTACCGCGCCAACGCCAACGGCCTGCCGCTTCTGGTGGAGAGTGTCTCCTCCGAGACGCGCGCGATGCTGGCGCTGTTCTGCTACCGCCGCAGCCACCTGCACTCGCTGGCCCTCGCCATTGCCGCCAGCTGCACCGAGCGCGAGCTGATCTCGCTGGGCGGGCGCGTCGGCTCGACCCTCTATGCGCTGTCCCGCGAGCCGGCCGCGCGCTCCGCGCCCTCGTCGTCCTATGGCAACCGCAAGCCGATCACGCTCTCGACCAAGCCGCTCTCCACCTTCGCTCCGATTGAAGACGAAATCGACGACGAAGACCTCGCCGAAGCGGTGCCGGCCTGAACCTCCCCACACGTCGTCCCGGCGAAGGCCGGGACCCATAACCACCAGCGAGAATTAGTTTACACGCTGGTCGTTGACTTCCTTTTCCAACAATTCCTGCTGCGGCGTATGGGTCCCGGCCTTCGCCGGGACGACAGACTCAACTCAACACCGCCAGCCCATGTCTTTTCCGCGCCATCGCGCATTCGGGATCGCCGGGCATGCAGGTCCGGCATACCTCGGGCCGCACCGCATAGATGGTGCACGCCGTCGCCTCGCCGACCTTGCCCGACAGCGCCGAACAGCGGTCGCCGTCGCAGCGCATTCCCGACAGCCGGTCGTTGACGAACTTTTCCGGGATCAGGTCGAGGTCGGCATCGTCCTCGGTCGTGAAGCGCGGCCAGTTCTGCGAATAGCTGCAGCAGGCGCCGCAGGCCTGGCAGGGGCTTTCGCTTTCGTTGGCTGATCCGGTGTTCTTCATGGTGGTCGTTTAGCGCGGAAAGCGGCGACCGGCCAGTGACACGCTCCGTCATTCCGGGGCACGCGTCTTCGCGTGAACCTCAGATGTGCAATTGCACATCGGGGAATCTCGAGATTCCGGGTTCGACACTACGTGTCGCCCCGGAATGACTTTACGTATCCTTCGGGGCTTCCCAGACCAGGCTGCGCCGCCATTTCGCCCGCAGCAAATCGCGCCGCTCCGGATATTTTTCGTCGTGGTACACCGCGTCGACGACCCGGTCGGTGCGAAAGCTCCGAAAATCCTTCCGCAGCTCGCACCACGCCGCCATGATCCGCACCGCCTCGTGATAGCCGATCGCGATCGGCCAGATCGTTCGCTTGCTCTCGCGGCCATGTTCGTCGCGATAGTCCAGGGTGATCTTCTTGCCTTCGTGAATCTGGGCGCGTGTCCGCACCATGTCGATACGGTCCGGTTCCCGGTTCCAGACCGACCGCGCGCGGCTTGCAGGTTCGAGAACGAAAGGCCGCAACCGTTCCGGGACCGTGTCGGCGATCTTCGCCATCAGGTCCTGCGCGGCGCGTGCCAGCACGGGATCGGCATGACCTACGACCCATTGCGCGCCGAGCACGGCGGCTTCGATCTCGTCGGGCGTCAGCATCAACGGCGGCAGGTCGAATCCCTTCTCCAGGATATAGCCCATGCCGGCCTCGCCGCGGATCGGCACGCGCTGTTCGATCAGCGTGGCGATGTCGCGATAGATCGTGCGTTTGGAGGTCTCGAGTTCGGCCGCGATCGCGTCCGCCGTCAGCGGCTTTCGCGTGCGCCGGAGCACCTGAATGATCTGGAACAGCCGGTCGGCGCGTCTCATGGCGAGTCTCTTTTCTTGTCTCTTTTCGCAAGCCCGCCTGGCCGATGCTGACAGCATGTTGGCAGCAGGGGGTCTGTATATCGGGACAACACCTCAACTGAAGGGAATTTGTCCATGACGATTTTCAGCGAATTTGGTCCCCTGGGAAGCCACCGGCGTTTGGTGAATACCCAGGCCTTCGCCCTGGAACAGCTGGTTTCCATCCACTGCGTCACGTCAGATCTGCGCTGGGCGATGGTCGAGCTGGCATGGCGTTCATTCACAGCAATGTGCGCCTTTGCGCAAGGGCGGTTGCTGTCGTGGGCCCGTGGGCGCCGTGCGCCGCGGGAAGAAGAAGGTCGCGGCCGGCATTGCTGCTGCTGACACCACGGTGGCAGCAGGGCGCCCTTAGGCTTTCCCCACGTTCTTGAGGCAATCAGGAGTTTTTCGGATGATCACGCTCTATGGCTTCGGCACTGGCTTTGGCTTGCCGGAAATCAGCCCCTTTGTGACCAAGACCGAGGTCCAGCTGAAGATGGCTGGACTTGGCTATCGCAAGGAGAAGGCGATGCCGCCGGCCTCGCCCAAGGGGCAGCTGCCATACATCGTCGACGAGGCCGAGAGCGTCGCCGATTCCACCTTCATCCGCGCCCATATCGAGGGCAAGTACGGCTTCGATTTCGACGCGCCGCTGAGCTTGCAGGCGCGGGCGCAAGCCTGGGCGTTCGAACGGATGATCGAGCATCACGTCTATTGGGCGTTGGTCGGCGCCCGCTGGGTCGATACCGAGAATTTCGCCAAGGGACCGGCGCACTTCTTCGACGGCGCGCCGGAGCACCTGCGTGAGAAGCTGCGCGAGGACGCGCAGTTCCGGGTGGCGGAGAACTACTTGCTGAGCGGTCTCGGCCGCCACGCCCCGGAAGAGGATGTCGATCTTGCGGTCCGCTCGCTGTTTGCGCTGTCGGTTCAGCTCGGCGACAAGCCCTATCTGTTTGGCGACACGCCTTGCGGCACCGATGCCACCGCCTTCGGTGCGATTGCCGGCATCCTGACGCCGTACTTCGAATCGCCGCTGCGGCAGCAGACCGAGAAGTTCGGCAACCTGACCGCCTATGTCGACCGGATGATGCTGCGATATTATCCCGAATTCGGCTGGGCGCCGCTGCAGCAGGAGGCTGCGTAAGGATGAACTCTGAGTCGGCGACGGGCAGGTTTGCTCGTCGTCCGCGCCTCCGACGCAGATTGGTCTGTTGTTTCGCCCGCACGCAGCTATTTTTGGGCCCGGGAGAAAGCCGTTTCGAGCACGTCGCCGATCGGTTGCCAGCTACGGCCGTCGAATTGAACCAGTCGCAGGTGTTTGATCGGCCGGAAATCCCAACGTCCAGTGTTGATTTTGATTCCGGGTAGCAAGATCGAGCCCTGGTAGTCTTCGAGGGCCGCTGCCTGCTTCATGACGTTGTCGCGAGACAGGTCATCGCCGCATTGTCTGAGCACCTGGGCGAGTGTCTCGGCGGCCGCGTAGCCGAACATGGCGGCGCTGTCGTCGTTGCCTCCGGCCCGGTTGTATTTTTCAATGAAAGTCTGCCAGTCCTTGACGGCTTGTTCGTCCTTCCAGACCGGATCATTGGCATCCTTCAGAAAGGTAGCGGTGATGACGCCCAGGGCCTTTTCCGGGCCGGCAGGCTTTAACACCGTCGCAATCGACGACGACATGTGGTTCAGCAGGAACACCGGGTGCCAGTTCAGTTCCGCCGCGCTACGGATCACTTTCGTCAGGTCCGCAGGCGCGCCCGCAAATACAAAAATCTCGGCGCCTGATCGCTTCAGGGCCGATACGTGAGTGCCCAGATGCTCGTCTGCGACATCGTAGGCGATGTCGACCTTGATCATCCGGGCGATGTCCCCGAGCCCGTCTTGCAGCCCCCTGAACAGTTCACGACCAAAATGATCGTTCTGCCAAAGCGCGACGATCCTTTTTCCGGGGTAGAACGCCTGGATGTAGTTGGCGTAGATGCGCCCCTCTTCTCGAATCGAGGGTTGCCAGCCCATTGTCCAGGGGAACAGGGTTGGATCGCTCAAATGATCGTCTCCGGAGGCGACAAAGAGTTGAGGAATTTGCCGCTCGTTCAGATATGTGCGGACGGCAAAATTCCCCGGAGTTCCGAAAGAACCGAACATCAGCAAGACATTCTCGGTCTCGATCAGGTCGCGTGTAAGTTCCAGGGCGGTCGACGGATTGGATTTGTCGTCACGGGAGATGAAGCGCACCTTGCGGCCGTTGATCCCGCCACGCTCGTTGATCATCTCAAAATACGCGGCTTCGGCCTTTCCGATCGCTCCGAACGCCTCCAAATTCCCGCTATAGGGCATAACGTTCCCTATGCGAATTTCAGTGTCGGAGACATCGGGCTCGCGCACCCGCTCGGTGATCGCGCCCAAAGACGCGAGCGCCACCACGATCGCAATCGGTGTTCGGATCCAGATCTGCATCGGATGAACTCAATTACAAAAAGAGTGCAGCCGGATTTCAAGGCAGATTGAAGGCGATCAACTTGATCTGAGTCAAGGACCGGAAAGCGGCGCGTGAGGCTTCGGCACCCTGGTTACAAATCGGGTTGCAAACCGTCAGAGGTGTCGTGGCGCGCACGCGCCCGCGCGATGTTTAGCGGGGGTAGACCGGACGTCGCCGGCGTTCGATCAAACCGCCGCGAAGCCAATTCTCCGCGTCTCCGGCGTGCCGGGTAGGAACCGGCACGCTCCAGCGGCCTGAGTGATCTCCGTCACATCGCGCGACTTTGAGCTTGGCTACGTTCCCGATCACAGCAGGCGGTATTCGCGCTGCACCAATCGGGAGAATGACTATGACGAAGATCAAGAAGCTCATTGTTTCGGCGATTGCAGTTCTCGCTCTGAGCACTGCCTCGCTGTCTATCAATAGCGCGGCGTTCGCTGGTGGGCACGGGCATGGTGGCCACGGCGGGCACGGTGGCCACGGCCATGGCGGCCATGGCCATCACGGCCATCACCATCATGGCCACCATCATCATGGCCATCACCACCACGGCCACCACCATCACGGTCATCATCATCACGCCCATGGCTACGGCTGCTGGCGGGTGACCTCGTACGGTGTGATCAACGTTTGCTCGGTCTATTGATCGGCTGACGCGTAAGAACTCGCCCGTAGACGAAACGGGCGAGTTTTTCATTGTGGGTCCAGCCGAACTTGCTCTGACGCGGACCCGCTAGCGCGCAACCATACGCGCATGGATGCCAGCTGGACGAGCTTCCGTTGCCGCTATCGGCATGCCCTCAGTTGAGATGGCGATCGAGAAACCGGTGCAGGCGCTGACTTGCATTGCCCGCTGCCTCGCCGTCGTATTCCAGCCAGTGACCAAACAGGGTCGTGCCGGGCTTCAGGTGCGGGTAATAGAATCCATGGTACGCGCCGGGATAGACAACCAGTTCGACTGGCGGCCCGTCGTTGCCCCAGCTGGCGATTTTACCTGAGCAGTCTGCCGCCGGCGTCCAATCGTCGAGGGCCCCGGTGAAAATGAGCGTGGGTATCTCCGGACGCGCCATGGCCTGTTGACACGGAGGATAGAACGCTGCCGCCG
The DNA here is from genome assembly GCF_018130205.1 of Bradyrhizobium sp. AUGA SZCCT0222. Classification (NCBI taxonomy): domain Bacteria; kingdom Pseudomonadati; phylum Pseudomonadota; class Alphaproteobacteria; order Hyphomicrobiales; family Nitrobacteraceae; genus Bradyrhizobium; species Bradyrhizobium sp. AUGA SZCCT0222. The sequence continues at coordinate 8,457 of NZ_JAFCLX010000049.1, read as the reverse complement.
CCCGGAACTGCAGATTGCTTGGAGGGCCGAACAGTTCGAACGAATTTGGTTCCGCCACAGAGAGGGCAACCCGAGCACCCGCCGAGAAGCCGACCGCAGCCACACGGCGCGGATCGACGAAGGTTTGCCCAGCCAGGAAGACGAGCGCTCCGTAGGCATCCGGCCTGCGTCTGACGAAGGTGGCAAACGCGCTTGATGTGCAGGCGTGATCGGTACCAAGACGCGTTGCATAGCTGTCGACGAGCAGGACGACATAGCCCCGGGCGACAAGTTCATCGGTCAATTTTTGCTTTGTCGTGTCGTGCATCCCGGCACAGCCGTGCAGTCCGACGACCGCGGGAAAAGGCCCTGCGCCATCGGGCTTGGCCAGATCGCCCTGGATGCGCTCGCCCGGAATGAGCGTGCCTGAAACGAGCCGCTGAGAGGCGCTTTCAAACTCTACGCGCTGCAGCGGTGTGGCCCATGCGTCAGCCATCAGCGCACCTACGCCGCTCCAGAGCATCAGCAATGCCGCGGCTCGGGAAGCGACTGTTCCAGGCAATGGCGTCTCCCCTTGAATGTTCGCCTGGTCGTCCAGCGGGTGCGAAGGTTTCCGGTTTTCAGGTCCGGGCCGCTTCAGCCTGATACTACCGCGCCTGGAGGCCAAGCGGACATGATCGATTTATGAGTGCACCGCTCAGGTCGCCGATGCAGGCTGGCCCTTCAATGCGGCCAGTTCTGCTTCAAGCTCGGCGATGCGGGCGTCGCGAGAGGCCAGGGCCGCCGCGACGTCGCCCGCGTCGAATTTTTGCGGGATGTGCTGCGGACAATTGGTATCCCACGCCGAGATCCGGAACAGGATGACTTGTTCGGGCCGCGCCTTATAGCCCTTCGGCATCAACGCCTGCGTCAGCGCCGGGTCGTCATCGACCACGCGCGCCTCGCCCCAGATCTTGACGCGCCTCCGATGCGCATAGTCCATCACGAAGATATGCGCTTGCGGGTTCTCCGAGAGATTGCCTTGCGTGATGTATTGCCGGTTGCCGCTGTAATCGGCGAACGCGATCGTGTTCTTGTCGATGATTCTGACAAAGCCCTTCGGGCCGCCGCGATGCTGGATGTAGGGGTGGCCGGCGCCCGAGGCGGTGGCGAAATAGAAACTGTTGGTTTCGCCGAGGAAGCCCGCGAGATTTTCGTCGATCTCGGTGCGCCAGCCGCCGTTCTCCTCGACCAGGGCATAGGCGTCGCGCGATCCCTTGCGCGACTGCACCGCCTTCACCGCCGGGGTGAAGGCAACGTCGCTGGAATAGGTTTGAGCATCTGACATTGGAGTTGCTCCTGCCAAGTTCGATGGCGCCGGTGCGCCCCTGCTGTTCGATAAGATGCTATCTCCCGAATTTAAAACAATCATCCCGATTGACACGACACTATTGCAATATATGAAATAATGGGCATGGACCGTATCGAAGCCATGCAGGCCTTTGTCACCGTCGCCGATTTGCAGGGCTTTGCCCCCGCCGCGCGCAAGCTCGGGCTGTCGCCATCAGGCGTGACGCGGCTGATCGCGGCGCTGGAGGACCGTCTCGGCGCCCGGCTGCTGCAGCGGACCACCCGATCCCTGACGCTCACGGATACCGGCGCCCGTTACCTCGAGCGCGCCCGCCAGATCCTCAGTGATGTCGAGGAGGCCGAAAGCGCCGCCGAGGGCGAGCGCACCAGGCCGGGCGGCCGGCTGGCGGTATCCGCCCCGAACGGCTTTGGCCGGCTTCACGTCAGCCCTGTGATGACGGCCTATCTGAAACGCTATCCCGACGTCTCGGCCGAACTGCGGCTGTCGGACCGAATGATCAACCTGGTGGAAGAGGGCGTCGATCTGGCGGTGCGGATCGGCCATTTGCCGGACTCGACGCTGGTCGCGCGCCATGTCGGCGAGATGCGGCGGATCGTGGTGGCCTCGAAGGATTATCTCAAGCGGCGCGGGGAGCCCAAAACGCCGGAGGCGATCGCGACCCACGATACCATCCATTTCGGCGCCATGACCGCCGCGCCGGACTGGCGCTTTGCCGCCGAAGGCCGTGAGATCCGCGTCTCAAGCACGCCGCGGTTTACCTCCAACAGCGCCGACGCCGCGATCCAGTACGCGGAAGCGGGCGGGGGCCTGACCCGGGTGCTGGCCTATCAGGCCGCCGATTCACTGAAAGCGGGAAGGCTCCGAATCGTGCTGGCGGAGTTCGAGCAGCCGGCGCTGCCGATCCACATCGTCTATCCGACCTCGCGGCTGCTGTCGGCGAAAGTGCGGACATTCATTGATCTCGTGACCGAGACGGCGGATTGGCATTTTGGCTAAGCCGTCATTCCGGGGCGATGCGAAGCATCGAACCCGGAATCTCGAGGTTCCCCGATGTGCAATTGCACATCTGAGGTTCGCGCTATGCGCGCCCCGGAACGACGACGGCTTCCTTCTTCGGCACCACGCGGAACGTCGCATTGGCGCGCGCGATCACGACGTCGTCGGCCTTGATCAGGCTCTGCGCAAAGCAGATCGTGCGGCCGGTCTTGATCACCTCGGTCTCGATCGCAAGCCATTGCCCGACCTCCGCGGTGCCGACGAAGTCAACCGCGAGCCCGATCGTCACGAATGACGTCGTATAGCCTGTCGCCTGCGCGCAGCTATAGCCCATCGCGTTGTCGGAGAGGGCCGCGATCAGCCCGCCATGAATCAGGCCGCGGCCGTTGGTGTGCGGTTTTGCAAGTCGCAGCCCGATGACCACGGCCTTGTCGGTCCGCTTGGCATAAAGCGGCTCCCACGGCTCGGTGAGCGGGCTCTTGCGGGTGTGAAGCTCAAAACCATCGGGGATCTCGGTCGCGGTCATGCGGCTCACCTATTGAGGATGTCTGCCGCCATTGAACGCGATCACGGTTCGCAATGCACCGCCTACAAAGTTTTAAACGGGATTCGCATGAGTGTTTGAAATGCAGGACGATCCCCCGTCATTGCGAGCGAAGCGAAGCAATCCACTGCGAGCCCAGGGAGAGATGGATTGCTTCGTCGCAAGTGCTCCCTTGCGCAAACGCTTAGCGTTTGTCGCAGGCAATGACGGCATTTTCCTATAACGGCAACCCCACGTAATTCTCCGACAGCGACGCCGACGCGGCTTTCGAGCTCACCAGATATTCCAGCTCCGCCAGCTGAATCCGCGCGCCGAACTCGCCCTGATCCGGGAATTTGTGCAGCATCGCCGTCATCCACCACGAGAACCGCACCGCCTTCCAGACCCGTGTGAGCGCGCGTCCCGAATAATTATCGATCCCGGCACTGGATTTCTCGTCGTAATATTCGCGCAGCGCGCTCGAGAGGTAATGCACGTCGCTGGCCGCCAGGTTCAATCCCTTGGCGCCGGTCGGCGGCACGATGTGCGAGGCATCGCCGGCCAGGAACATTTTTCCGAACCGCATCGGCTCGGCGACGAAACTGCGCAGCGGCGCGATGCTCTTTTCGATCGACGGTCCGGTGACGAGTTCATCGACCGCCTTCTGGTCGATCCGGCGCTTCAGTTCGTCCCAGAACCGCTCGTCCGGCCATTGGTCGATGTGGTCGTCGAGCGGGCATTGCACGTAATAGCGGCTGCGCTGGGTCGAGCGCATGGTGCACAGCGCAAAGCCGCGCGCATGGTTGGAATAGATCAGCTCATGGCTGACCGGCGGGGTTTCGGAAAGAATCCCGAGCCAGCCGAACGGATAGATCCGCTCATAGGTCTGGATCGCCGAGGGTTTCACGCTGGCGCGGCTGACGCCGTGAAACCCGTCGCAGCCGGCGATGAAGTCGCAGTCGATTTCGTGGGCAACCCCGTCCTTGGTGTAGGTGACGCGCGGACGGTCGGTATCGAAATCATGCGGCTTGACCTCGCTGGCCTGATAGACCGTGGTGAGGCCGGCCGCCTTGCGTGCGTTCATCAGGTCGAGCGTCACCTCGGTCTGGCCGTAGATCATGACCGTCTTGCCGGTCGCCGCATGCATGTCGATGCGGTGCCGCGCGCCGCCGAAGGCCAGCTCCACGCCATGGTGCACCAGGCCCTCGCGATGGGCGCGCGCGCCGGCGCCGACCTCGTCGAGCAGCGCCACGGTGCCCTCTTCCAGGAGGCCGGCGCGGATGCGGCCGAGCACATATTCCGGAGTCTGGCGCTCGAGAATGACGTTATCGATGCCGTAGCGGTGAAGTAGTTGCCCAAGCAACAATCCAGCCGGCCCGGCGCCTATGATTGCGACTTTAGTCCGCAATTGCTTGCTCCCATGGTCTGATACAGATTGGCACGCCGACGCTTGCGCGAGGTGTTAAAATGATAATTATATCATATAACAATTTTCGCAAAGGGCGTTGGCGCGAAACATTGTCGTTTGTTGCGTTGCACCGCAAGGCCGTCCTGTCGACGGCGAACGGAAGCGCCGCGGCAACACGTCCGGCTTGAAAAGCCGCGCCAACTATATAACATGTTAATTAACAAGACCGGGCGCCAAGCCCGCCTTCATGCGCAAAGGGAGAGAATGCCGATGAGAAAAGCGTTTTTGGCGCTGCTGCTCGCCGCCAGTGTGACGCCTGCGATGGCGCAGGAAAAAAACTTCGAGTTGAAATTGTCGCATTGGGTGCCGGCGTCGCACCCGCTGCAGAAGGCGCTGGAAGACTGGGGCTCCGCGGTCGAAAAGGAATCCGGCGGCACCATCAAATACAAGGTGTTCCCGGCCCAGCAGCTCGGCAAGGCGTTCGACCATTACGACATGGCGCGCGACGGCATCGCCGACGTCACCTACATCAATCCGGGTTATCAGCCCGGCCGCTTCCCGATCATCGGCGCCGGCGAATTGCCGTTCCTGATGTCGGACGCCAAGGGCGGCTCGATGGCGCTCGACGCCTGGTACCGCAAATATGCCGAGAAGGAGATGAAGGACGTCAAGTTCTGCCTCGGCTTCATTCACTCGCCCTCCACGTTCCATTCGCGCACCAAGAAGATCGTGGTGCCCGACGACATCAAGGGCATGAAGATCCGCCCCGCCCACGCCACCATGGCGAATTACGTCACCCTGCTCGGCGGCACCAACGTGCAGTCGTCGGCGCCTGAGGTTCGCGACATTATCGAGCGCGGCGTCGCCGATGCCGTCACCTTCCCGTGGGGATCGGTGCTGCTGTTCGGTATCGACAAGGTGACGAAGTATCACATCGAGGCGCCGATCTACGTCACGACCTTTGCCTTCGTGATGAACAAGGACAAGTACAACCAGATGTCCGACCGCCAGAAAAAGGCGATCGACAACAACTGCAACACCGAGGCCGCCGGCCGCGTCGGCGAGCCCTGGGGCGTCTACGAGAATTCCGGTGTCGCAAAGATCAAGGCGCTGCCCGACCATGAAGTCTACAAACTGTCGCCGGAGCAGACCGCGCTGTGGAAGAAGGCGTCCGAGCCACTGATCAAGACCTGGGCGGACAATGTCAAGAAAGCCGGCGGCGACCCGGATGCGGCGATGACCGAGCTTCGCGCCGAACTGACCAAGCATAACGCTTTGGCGCAGTAAGGAGCGCACGCTGCGCCCCCTCTCCCGCTCTTGCGGGGGAGGGTCGGGGTGGGGGTGCCGCCGCGAGTCACACTGTTCGTGTGGAGAGAGCTTCCCCCACCCGTCACGCTTGCGCGTGCCGACCTCCCCCGCAAGCGGGAGAGGTAAGTCAGTCCCAAGCCACCGCTTCATTCGAAGTCACAGGACCTCCCCACATGAATCGCGCTTCGATGGATCGTTTCATCGATACGATCGAATGGATCGCGGCGGCATTTGTCGGCATCGTCGCCGCCAACATTTTCCTGGCCGTGCTGCTGCGCAATATCTTCAACTATTCGATCCCGGATTCCTTCGACATCGGCCGCATGATGCTCGGGATCCTGATCTTCTGGGGCATCGCAGCGACCAGCTATCGCGGCGGGCACATCACGGTCGATCTGGTCTGGGCCAATGTCGGTCCGAAATACCAGCGGATGATCGACGTGTTCGCGACGCTGGTCCTGCTGTTCGTGGTGGCGGTGCAGACCTGGACGCTGTTCGACAAGGTGCAGGGCACCTACAACGACAATGTCCTGACCTTCGACATGCGGATGCCGACCTGGCCGTTCTTCGCGATCGCGTGGGCCGGCGACGCCTCCGCGGTGCTGCTGATCGCGATCCGCACCTACCGCCTGATCTTCCATCCGGAAGACATCCATGATGCCAAAGAAACCACGGTAGAGTAGGGCATCATGAGTACCGACGCCGTCGCCATTCTCGGATTTGTCGCGCTGTTCGCGCTGATGCTGCTGCGCGTGCCCGTGGGCATGGCGATGGGCCTCGTCGGCGTCACCGGCTTTGGATATCTCGTCGGCTTTACCCCGGCGCTCAAGATGGTCGGCCAGACCTCGATGCGCACGGTGACCGACTATACGTTCGGCGTCATTCCGATGTTCCTGCTGATGGGCGCCTTCGTCAGCAATTCCGGAATGAGCCGCGAGCTGTTTCGCGCCGCCAACGGCTTCGTCGGCCATTTGCGCGGCGGCCTCGGCATCGCCACGGTCGCGGCCTGCGGCGGCTTTGCCGCGATCTGCGGCTCGTCGGTGGCGACGGCCGCGACTTTCTCCGCCGTCGCCTATCCGGAAATGCGCCGCTTCGGCTATCCGCAATCCTTCGCCACCGGCGTGATCGCGGCCGGCGGCACGCTGGGCGCGATGCTGCCGCCGTCGACGGTGCTGGCGGTCTACGGCATCATCACCGAGCAGGACATCGGCAAGCTGTTCATGGCCGGCATCATCCCCGGCCTGCTCGCGATGGCCATGTACATGATCACGATCTCGCTGATCGGCTGGTTCCGGCCCGACTTCCTGCCGAAGGGACCGCAAACCACCTGGCGCGAACGCTTTGCCGGCCTGAAAGACATCTGGGCGCCGGTCTTGTTGTTCGTCTTCGTGATCGGCGGGCTTTACGGCCTGCCGTTCCTGCCGCGCTTCACGCCGACCGAGGCGGGCGGTGTCGGCGCCACCGGCGCGTTCCTGATCGGCGTCCTCACCGGGCGGCTGAACAAGGAAAAAATCCTGAACTCGCTGCTGCAGGCGACCCGCACTGCGGCGGCCGTCTTCACCGTGCTGATCGGCGCCCTGATCTTCGGCTATTTCCTCACGGTCACGCAGACCCCGCAAAAGGTCACCGAACTGCTCACCGGCCTCGGGCTCGGCCCCTACGGCATCCTCGCGCTGATCATGGTGATGTATCTCGTGCTGGGCTGCCTGATGGACGCGATGGCGATGATCATCCTGACGGTACCGATCATCTTCCCTGTCATCATGCACCTCGGCTTCGACCCGATCTGGTTCGGCGTCATCATCGTGATGACGGTGGAACTGGGCCTGATCCATCCGCCGGTCGGCATGAACGTCTTTGTCATCAAGAGCGTGGTGAAGGACGTGTCGTTCACCACGATCTTCCGCGGCGTGATCCCGTTCGTCGTGACCGACCTGATCCGCCTGGTGATCCTGATTGCATTTCCGATCCTGGCGCTCTGGCTGCCGCAACGCATGATGGGGTAACTCCATGACTCCTCAGCTTGAGACAAAGTATGTCTTCACGCTCACCGTTCGTATTGGCGAGGTGACCTCAGCCGGCGAAACCGGCCATGGTGTGCGGCGGATCATCCCGATCCTTGGCGGCGAGGTGCGCGGCGAGGGCGTCAACGGCAAGATCTGCGCGTTCGGCGCGGACTTTCAGATCATCCGCCCCAATGAGCTGATCGAACTGGAAGCCAAATACGCCTTCGAGACCGACGACGGCGCGACCGTCTATGTCGAGAACAAGGGCCTGCGCTTCGGCCCGGTCGATCTGCTGCAGAAGCTAAAACGCGGCGAGCCGGTCGATCCCAGGCTGATCTACTTCCGCACCGTGCCGAAATTCGAGACCGGCCACGAGAAATACCGCTGGCTGATGGAAAACCTCTTCATCGGCTCCGCCGCCCGCCACACCGACCGCGTCGTCATCGACGTGCATCAGGTGTTGTAGGGCACGCTTTTTCCGCGTCATTGCGAGCGGAGCGAAGCAATCCATCTTGCGCCAAGCCGAGGCATGGATTTCTTCGCTGCGCTCGCAATGACGGAGAGATGCGACAAAACGACCCGACGGGCAAATCAATTCTGATTGTCGGAATTCGTGTCAAGCCCCAAAATAAAAAATATTTCTGTTTACCAGAACACAAATCAGGGGCATATATTCGCCCATCCCGTCCTACTCAGAAGGGCGTCGGCCGTCGTCACGGACGTTGGACGGGTTGCGGTGGACGCTGGTTTACGCTGAGACGATGGCGTGGATAAGCGTACGGCAAAACCGTGTGGTCCTGGCGCCCGTTGCTGGCGTCAAGCCGTCGGCTAAGCGTGAGCTGAACCGGCGGTGACGGAGTCAACCAAGAACTCGTCTCCGGGGAGA
>NZ_JAFCLX010000048.1:0-54812 GCF_018130205.1 Bradyrhizobium sp. AUGA SZCCT0222 | reverse complement strand
ACGGTGGCAATAGAGGCCGTCTCACCGGGGAGAGCGCGTTATAAGCCGTAAAGCCATTGCGCAGGGAATGTCGGATGTTCTCCGCTGCCCTGTATGCTCATGTGCAGCTTCTTAGCACAATTCGCACATGAGACCGCGGGTGCAGCGCGCATCCGGCATTCCCTGCGCCCTCTGATTGGAGGGCAAGGAATTTCTGACAAAACTCGGGCGCAATGTGCCGCGAGATCGTGAGCGCATGTTTTCGTCGTCCCGGCGAAGGCCGGGACCCATACGCCGCGGCCCATCGATAGAGACACCGGCGTCAAAGACCTTCTGCAACAACAACCGCCGCGGAGTATGGGTCCCGGCTCAAGGCCGGGACGACGATCGTAGGGCCGGGACGACATCGAGCACGAAGAATGCCTATTTCCCAGGCGCTTCCGTAGGGTTGGCTCACCCCCCATCTATCCGCTAGAACCCATCCAACTTTACCAAGAAGCTCGAAGGACCAACTGTTGAACATTCTTCCCGGCAATATGCGTTTTGGTGCGGGCCAGCCGGTCAAGCGTTTGGAAGACCAGAGACTGCTCACCGGGAAGGGGCAGTTCATCGACGACAAGCCGGAGGAGGGCGCGCTGTGGCTGCACGTGCTGCGCTCGCCCCATGCCCACGCCAAAATCGTCGCGATCGATACCAAAGCCGCGGCGGATCTGCCGGGCGTGGAAGCGATCTATACCGGCGCCGACCTGGTCAGGGACGATATCGGCACCATCCCGACGCTTTCGATCTTCAAGCGGCCGGACGGCACGCCGATGACGGTGCCGCCGCGCCGGCTGCTGGCGCATGAATTCGTGCGCTTCGCCGGCGAGCCGGTCGCGGCCGTGGTTGCGACCTCGCGGGTGCTGGCGCAGAACGCGGCCGAAGCGATTGTGGTGGACTACGAAGTGCTGCCGTCGGTGGTCGATCCCGTCGAGGCGGTCAAGCCGGGCGCGCCTGTGGTATGGCCCGAGGCGCCCGATAACATCGTCGGCGCGATGAGCTATGGCGACGCGGCCAAGGTCGAAGCTGCCTTCGCCAGCGCCGCGCATACCGTGTCGCTCGATCTGGTCAGCCAGCGGCTGATTCCATCCGCGATGGAGCCGCGCTCGACCATTGCCGAGATCGAGAAGAAATCCGGCCGGCTGATCCTGCACGTGCAATCGCAAACGCCGGGCTCGACCCGCGATTTGCTCGCCGAATCGATTTTGAAGCGGCCGAAGGAAAGCGTGCGCGTGCTGGTCGGCGATATCGGCGGCGGTTTTGGGCAGAAGACCAGCCTTTATCCGGAAGACGGCGTGGTGGCCTATGCCGCGACCAAGCTGGCTAAGAAAATCCGCTGGCGCGGCGATCGCACCGATGAATTCGTCGGCGGCACCCATGGCCGCGACCTGACCTCGACCGGCGAATTCGCGCTCGACGCCAAGGGCCGCGTGCTGGCCTATCGCGTGCGTTCGATCGGCGGCACCGGCGCGTATAGCAGCGGCGCAGGCAACATCATCCCGCTGGTACTGGGGCCGTTCGTGCAGACCGGCGTCTATGATCTTCCGCTGGTGCATTTCGAAGTCAAATCCGTGATGACCAACACCGCGCCGGTTGGCGCCTATCGCGGCGCGGGCCGGCCGGAAGCCGTGTTCATCGTCGAGCGGCTGATGGACGCCGCCGCGCGCCAGATCGGGATGGACCCGCGCGCCATCCGCAAGGTCAATTACATCAAGCCCGCGCAACTGCCCTACACCAACGCCGCCGGCCAGGTGTACGATTCCGGCGCGTTCGCGCACATGATGCAACGCGCCTCCGATCTTGCGGATTGGGACGGCTTCAATGCGCGCAAGAAGGCCGCGAAGAAGAAGGGCCTGCTCTACGGCCGCGGCCTCACCAGCTACATCGAATGGACCGGCGGGCGCGCGCACACCGAAAAGGTCTCACTGCACGCGACGGCTGAGGGCCGCATCATCCTGCATTCCGGCACCATGGCGATGGGGCAGGGGCTGCAGACCACCTACACCCAGATGGTGTCGGATACGCTCGGCATTCCCATGGACAAGATCGACGTCGTGCAGGGCGACACTGATCTTGCGACCGGTTTCGGCAGTGTCGGGTCGCGCTCGCTGTTCGTCGGCGGCACGGCGGTGGCGGTTTCCACCAACGACATGATCAACAAGGCGCGCGAAAAAGCTTCCAGCGTGCTGGAGACCTCGGTCGAGGATATCGAGTATCAGGGCGGCTTCCTCACCGTGGTCGGCACCGACAGGCGCATCAGCCTGTTCGAGATCGCCAGGAAGGAAGACGGCGCGCGGCTCAGCGTCGACAGCGAGGGTGAAGTCGACGGTCCGAGCTGGCCGAACGGCACGCATATCTGCGAGGTCGAGATCGATCCCGAAACCGGCGTCAGCAAGGTGGTGCGCTACACCACCGTCGACGACGTCGGCATCGCCGTCAATCCGATGCTGGTCACCGGCCAGGTGCATGGCGGCGTCGCGCAGGGCATCGGGCAGGCGCTGTATGAAGGCGTGTCCTACAACGAGGAAGGCCAGCTCCTGACCGCGAGCTATCAGGATTACTGCGTGCCGCGCGCCGACGACATTCCGCCGATCGAGGTGACGCTGGATGATTCCGCACCGTGCCGCACCAATCCGCTGGGCGCCAAGGGCTGCGGCGAATCCGGCGCCATCGGCGGCCCGCCCTGTATCACCAACGGCGTGATGGATGCGCTCAGCGAGCTCGGCATCAAGCAGCTCAACACCCCGCTGACACCGGCCAAGGTCTGGCAGGCGATCAGGGATGCGAGGGTGGGGTAGTTAGTTGTCATTCCGGGGCGCGTCGAAGACGCGAACCCGGAATCTCGAGATTCCGGGTTCGATGCTTCGCATCGCCCCGGAATGACAGGTGATTGTCGCAAGCTGCGACTCAAAGCAGCACGCCTCAAAAATCAGCAGCCCGCACCGTTGCGGGAATCCGTCGAATCAAGCCCAATGAGCCCTGCAAGAAGCAAGAACGTAATCAGACTCTCGGGGGCGATCCGATGTCGATTGAAGGTGCGATGCGCGCGCTGTCTGCTCGTGTGATCGTCGTCGGCAATGAGAAGGGCGGGTCGGGAAAATCCACCGTCGCCATGCATATCGCGATCGCCCTGATCAAGTCGGGCCAGCCGGTTGCCACCATCGATCTCGACACAAGGCAGAAAAGCCTCACCCATCACATCGAGAACCGGCGCGCCTGGGCGCGGCATGTCGGCCGCGACCTCGGCATGCCCCAGCATTTCTGCTTCCAGCAGCTCGATTATCCCTCGGCTGATGAACAGGCCGCCGGCTGCCGGGCGCTCGAGAAGACCGTCGAGACACTCGCCGGCCGCTATGGCGTCGTTATCATCGACACCCCCGGCCATGACGATTATCTGACGCATGTCGCGCATGCGATGGCGGACACCTTGATCACGCCGCTCAACGACAGCTTCGTCGATCTCGACGTGCTCGGCACCGTCGATCCCGAAACCTTCCGCGTCACCGGCACCAGCCATTATGCGGAGATGGTGGAGGAAGCGCGCGGCAGGCGCCGCGTACGCTATCTCGGCGTCACCGACTGGATCGTGTTGCGCAACCGGCTCTCGACACTCGGCTCGCGCAACAAGCGCCTTGTTGGCGAGAGCATCCAGCAGCTGTCACAGCGGCTGAACTTCCGCTGCGTCGAGGGGTTGGCCGAACGGGTGATATTCCGCGAATTCTATCCGCGTGGACTGACGGCGGTCGATGATCTCGACGAGATAACGCTCGGCAGCCGCCCCACCATGTCGCACGTCACCGCGCGGCTGGAGATGCTGAAGCTGCTCACGGCGATCGGATTGGGCAACGCCGCAACGGCCCACGAGATTGTGGGCCGCCGGCAGGAGGTGGCGTAAGTCGTCATTCCGGGGCGCGCGTCAGCGCGAACCCGGAATCTCGAGGTTCCGGGTCTGGTGCTAACGCACCATCCCGGAACGACGGTGCACATTCAAAGCCCCAGCACCATCTTGGCGATAATATCGCGCTGGATCTCCGACGAGCCGCCGAAGATCGTGTACGCCCGACTGTTGAGATACTCCGGCACCACCGGCAGCATCTCCTCGGGAATTCCTGGCGCCTCGTTGAGCCTGTAGAACGGCCGCATCGGCTCGACATAGAGCCCGTCATGGCCGATCACCTCGACGCCGAGCCGCGTCACCGCTTGCCTAATTTCGCTGTTGCGCAACTTGAGCAGCGACGATACCGCGCCGGGATTCTGCCCGGTCTGCAGCGCCGACAGCACCCGCAATTCGGTCATCTCGAGCGTGTCGATATCGACCTCGATCTCCGACATCCGCATCGAAATATCGGGATCGTCGATAGCGCGGCCGGTGGCCTCGGATTCGGCGAGGTCGGATACCGTCTTCAGCGCTTCGCGCAACTTGGCCGAGGCGATGCCGGAGCCGCGTTCGAATTCGAGCAAATATTTGCCGTAAGTCCAGCCCTTGCCTTCCTCACCGACCCGGTTGGCGACCGGCACGCGGACGTCGTCGAAGAACACCTGGTTGACTTCGTGATCGCCGCCGATCGTGAGGATCGGCCTTGTCGTGATGCCCGGGCTCTTCATGTCGATCAGGATGAAGGAGATGCCGTCCTGCTGCCGCTCGGTCTCATTGGTGCGCACCAGCGCGAACATGCGGTTGGCGTGATGCGCATGCGTGGTCCAGATCTTGGTGCCGTTGATGATGTAGTCGTCGCCGTCGCGCACCGCGCGCGTCTTCAGCGAGGCGAGATCGGAGCCGGAGCCGGGCTCGGAATAGCCCTGGCACCAGTAATCCTCGCCGGAGCGAATCCGCGGCAGGTAAAAATTCTGCTGCTCCGGCGAGCCGAAGCCGATGATGACGGGGCCGACCATCTTGACGCCCATCACATTGACATTCGGCGCCCCGGCACGCGCGCATTCGGCTTCAAAAATCCAGCGCTGCGCCGGGGTCCAGTCCGGCCCGCCATGCTCGACCGGCCATCCCGGCGCGCCCCAGCCCTTGGCATGCAGCGCCTTCTGCCAGGCGATCCCGATATCCGGATCGGAAAACACCGATGGGGTCAGCGACTGCGCGTGCTTCATTTCCGCCGGCAGATTCTGCGCGATGAAGTCGCGGACTTCCTGTTCGAAGGCGCGCTCCTCGGCGCTGAAGGTGAGATCCATGTGGCGCTCCCGCTAGGCTTGAATGGTTCGGCCGCCGAGGGCGGCGTGGCGGCGATAATGATGGGCGCTGCCGCCGAACAACGTGTCGAAGGCGAGCAGCCGCTTGAAGTAGGAACCGATGTCGAGCTCTTCGGTGACGCCCATCGCGCCGTGCAGCTGCACGGATTGTTCGGCGACGAAGCGGGCGCATTTGCCGATCTTGGCCTTGGCGCCCGAGGCAGCGCGGCCGCGCGCGATAGGTTCGGCATCGATCATCAGCGCGGCGCGCAGCGCCATCGAGCGGGCCTCGTCGCAGTTCATCGCCATGTCGGCCAGCCGATGGCGGATCACCTGATTGGCGGACAGCGGCCGGCCGAACTGTTTTCGAATCTTGGTGTATTCGAGCGTCTGATCCAGCAGCGTCTGCATGATGCCGACGGCTTCCGCGCCGAGCGCGGCCATTGCGCGGTCGACCACGGCCTCGATAACAGGCAGCGCATCGCTGCCGTCGCCGAGCACGGCGTCGGCGCCCACGTGGACGCCGCGAAGTTCGAGGTTGCATGCGCGGCCGCCGCCGAGTCGCGGGAAATCGCGCTTGGTGAGACCAGCCGCCTCCGCCGGCACCAAGAACAGGCCGAGCTCTCCCACCCCATTGTCGTCGGCGACCTGCGCCGAAACAATGATCTGCCCGGCGGCATTGCCGTCGAGCACCGCGGTCTTGCGGCCGTCGAGGCGCCATCCCTCTGCCGTCTTCCACGCCTTGGTCGCAACCTCAGCCAGATCGAACCGCGCCGCGCGTTCCGAATGCGCGAACGCCAGATAGAGCGAACCGTCCGCCACCTTGGGCAGCAACGCCTGCTTCTGCGCCTCGCTGCCGCATGCACCGATCAGCCCCGCGCCAATCACCACCGTCGAGAGATAGGGTTCGGACACCAGTCCCCGCCCAAAGGCTTCCATCAGGATGCCGATCTCGACCGCGCCGCCGCCGAGCCCGCCATGCTCCTCGGCGATCGGCAACGCCAGCCAGCCGAGCTCGGCGAACTGCTTCCAGATTTCGGCGCTGAAGCCGAGCGGTTCGCTCGCCATCCGGCGGCGATGCTCGGCGTTATAAGTTCCGGCCACAAAACGTTCGGCACTCTCTCGCAGCAACCGCTGCTCATCGCTCAATGTAAGGTCCATAGCTCTACTTCACCGATGCCTGCTTCCTGACGGAAGGATGAAGCCCCGCGGGGTCCACCACCATTCCGAATTCCTGAAGATTATGCGCATGGCAGAGCTGATGCAGCGCGAACGCCTGGTCGATCGCCGCGGGCTGCCCCATTACGTCGACCGAGCGGTTGACGGCCTCCTTGGTCAGCTTCAGCGCGAACGATGGCTTCGCCGCGATCTTCTGCGCCAGCGCCATCACGAACGAGGAAAGCTCCGCGCGCGGCACGACGTGGTTGACCATGCCGAGCCGGTGCGCCTCGTCCGCGCTCCAGGTGTCCGCCGTGAACAGCAATTCCTTGGCCTTGCGCGGGCCGAGTTCCCAGGGATGCACGAACCATTCGACGCCGCACACGCCCATGGTGACCACGGGATCGCAGAACTCGGCATCGGCGCTGGCGACGATCATGTCGCAGGCCCAGGCCAGCATCAGGCCGCCGGCGATGCATTTGCCGTGCACTTCCGCAATGGTCGGCTTGGCCAGGTTGCGCCAGCGCCGCGTGATCTGCAGATAGATCTCCTGCTCGCGGGCAAAGCGGCCATGGGCGTTGGGTTCGGCAAAGCCGCCCCAATTTCCGACCGGCGGAAAATCCACCCCGGCTTCGTTTTTGCTGCCCGGCCGCAGATCGTGGCCTGCGGAAAAATGCGGGCCGCTTCCTGCGAGGATGATGACCTTGACCGCGTCGTCCTGCACGGCCGCATCGAAGGCGGCGTTGAGGTCGTAGGTCATTTGCAGGTTCTGCGCGTTGCGCGCCTCGGGCCGGTTCATCACGATCCGCGCGATGCGCGGCTCCGGCCGCTCCACGACGATGGTTTCGAATGCGGTCATGGGCCCTCCAGGTTATTATTATGCGGCCATGTGACTATTTCAGCCGACGATAGGCAAGAGCCATCGGAACGAAAGCGGCCCGAAGTTCATTCAATCACCGCCGTCATTCCGGGATGGGCCATTAGGTCCAGCCCCGGAATGATTGTGTGAAAGCACGACATTCTGATACCGTGACACGAAATAATACCGGGAGTGTTTTATGCGCAAATTATGGACCGTTCTGGCGGCGCTGGCGACGCTGAGCCTGACCAATTGCGGCTACAACGCCATCCAGACCACCGACGAACAGGTCAAGGCGGGTTGGTCGGAAGTGGTGAACCAGTACCAACGGCGCGCTGATCTCGTGCCCAATCTCGTCAACTCGGTGAAGGGCTTTGCGCAGCAGGAAAAGGACGTGCTGCTCGGGGTCACCAACGCCCGCGCCAAGGTCGGCAGCATCCAGGCCACACCCGAGGTGCTGAACGATCCCGCCGCGTTCCAGAAGTTCACGGCCGCCCAGGGTGAACTCTCCAGCGCGCTGTCGCGCCTGTTGGTCGTGACCGAAAACTATCCGCAGCTGAAATCCGACGCACTGTTCAAGGATTTGATGGCGCAGCTCGAAGGCACCGAGAACCGCATTACCGTGGCGCGCAACCGCTACATCAAGGCGGTGCAGGACTACAATGTCGGTATCCGCACCTTCCCGAACAACATGACGGCGATGATGTTCGGCTACAAGGAAAAGCCAAACTTCGCGGTCGAGAACGAGAAGGAAATATCCACGGCGCCGAAGGTGGATTTCAATCCGGCACCAGCCGCGCCCGCGAAGTAGCGGATCAAAGATCAATCGCAATGAACGCTGCAAGAGTTTCCATTCTTGCGCTGCTCGTGTTCTGGGCTGCTTCAGCCCTGGCCGTCGTCGCGGTGCCGCCGCTCGTCGGGCGCGTGGTCGATCCGACCGGGACGCTCACCAGCGGCGATATCGCTTCGCTTAACCAGACCATCCGAAGTTTCGAGGCGCGAAAGGGCAGCCAGATCGCCGTGCTGGTTGTGCCGACGACGGACGGCGAGGCGATCGAGCAGTTTTCACTTCGGGTGGCGGAAGCCTGGAAGATCGGCCGCAAGAAGATCGACGACGGCGCCGTGCTCGTCATCGCCAAGAACGATCGTCATCTTCGCATCGAGGTCGGCTATGGCCTCGAAGGCGCGCTGACCGACGTCACCACCAAGCGCATCATCGACGAGGAGATCACGCCGAAATTCAAGTCCGGCGATTTCGCCGGCGGCGTCTCGGCCGGCCTCAACAAGATGATCCGGATCATCGACGGTGAGAAACTGCCGGAGCCGGAGCCGCCGCATTGGCAACATCAGTCAGGGCTGTTCGACGTCGATGCCATGTTCAATCCGTTTCTCCTGATCCCGGTGTTCCTGTTCGGTGGGTTGATGCGGACCATGCTCGGCCGGCTGGTCGGCGCGGGCGTCGGCGGCGGCGTGGTGACGCTGATCGCCTGGTTCCTGTTCGGCTCGCTGGCCGCAGCCATATTCGCAGGGCTGATCGCAGTGTTTTTCGTGCTGTTCAGCGACTCCATTGTGTCGTCGTCGCCGGGGAGCAGTGGAAGCGGCGGCTGGTCCGGCGGCAGCAGCGGCGGCTCATGGTCCGGAGGCAGTTCGAGCAGCAGCTCGAGCGATAGCGGCGGCGGGGGTGGCAGTTTCGGCGGCGGCGGCGCGTCGGGGAGCTGGTAGATGGCAGATATCAAACGCATCGGCAGGCATCTGCTGCAACACCGCTGGCGGGAGCGACGCGACTTTCCGCCGAAGGTGCTGGCCGCGATCGAGGCAGCGATCAAGGCGGGTGAGGCCACGCATTCCGGCCAGGTCCGCTTCGTGGTGGAAGGCGCGCTCGACGGCGCGCCATTGTTCCGGAACCAGCCGGCGCGCGAACGCGCGCTCGACATTTTCTCGCAACTGCGGATCTGGGACACCGCGCACAACAATGGCGTGCTGATCTATCTCCTGCTGGCCGACCGCGACGTCGAAATCGTCGCCGACCGCGGCATCCACGCACACGTCGGCACCGCCGGCTGGGAGAAAATCTGCGTCGAGATGGAAACGGAATTTCGGGCGGGACATTTCGAACGCGGCGTGATCAAGGGGATCGAGGCCGTGTCGAGGCAACTGGCAGTGCATTTTCCGCAGGGCGGCGGGATGAATGAGCTGCCGGATAAGCCAGTGGTGATTTAGACTTCGCTATTAGCGATCGTCATTCCGGGGCGATGCGCAGCATCGAACCCGGAATCCATTGGGCGGCAGCGTGTGGAGGTCAATGGATTCCGGGCTCGCGCTGCGCGCGCCCCGGAATGACGGTGCGTGTTGAACCTCTACGCCTTCACCGACGGCCGCTCCGCAACCCGCGCCATCCACGCCACAATATTGCCGTTGCTCTGATCCAGCGGCTGGCCGACCGTGCCGCCGAAATCGAGCCAGCAATAAAGCAGGACGTCGGCCATCGTGAAGCGCTTGCCGCAGATGTAATCCTTCCCCGCCATCTGGCCGTCGAGCCATTGCAGGCGGTTGGCCGCGATCATCTTCAGGCCGGGCGAGGCTTCGGGCGCGCAGAGGATGCGTTTTTCGAAAAACTTCAGACCCTCGCCGAAGCGAAAGCCATTGGCGAGATGCTCGCAGATGTTGAGATCGACGCGGCGCGTCCACATCCGGCATTCGGCGCGCTCTTCCGGCGTCGTCCCGATCATCGCAGGCGTCGGGTTCTTCTCCTCGAGATATTCGCAGATTGGGATGACTTCCGAGAGATAGCTGCCATTGTCGAGTTCAAGTGCCGGCATCTGGCCGTGCGGGTTACGCTTCAGGTGCTCGGCCTCGCGGTTTTCGCCCTTGCGCAGGTCGACCGTCTGCTTCGGCATCTCGATGCCCTTCTCCGCCATGAACAGGCGGACAATGCGCGGATTCGGTCCGACCGAGTCGTAAAGTTTCATGGTGCTCTCTCCCCATGCCTCTTGGAGGCGTCGTTGTTGCTGTTGTTGAACAGGCCGCCATAAATTTTGTCAAATGGATGGGGCGCAGCCGAAGGTCAGCAAGTGTGGTTTTGCATCACGTCAACATTCGCGCGGGGGGAATAATTCCGGATGGCGCAATTTATTTGGTAGCGTTGGCAGCTTAGCCGTCATCCAGCTTGTTGAGGTCGCGTACCGACTGCATGATCGGTTCGAAATTCGAGCGAGCATCCAGCGCGTCGAACAATTGCGCGGTGTCGGACAGCAAATTGTGCGAACGTTGAATGGCGACCCGTACATCGTCCTGCGGCGTGTCGGAGAGGCGGCCGTGGCCGGACAGCAGGATCTTCGAGTTCAACCCCTTCAGCCGCTCCAGCGACTGGATATAGTCGGCGATGCTGCCGGAACCGAATACGCCGCCCATCACGCCGCCCGGCATCAGCGTGTCGGAGGCGAACAGCAGGCCCTTGTCCTGGTCGAACAGCGTGATGCAGGCCGAGGTATGGCCGGGCGTGTACATCACGTTGAGGCGGAAATTGCCGAGGTCGAGCAGATTGCCTTCCTCGAGCCAGATGTCGACATTGATCGGGATATTCGGTTCGTTGAACATCTTGCGCAGCATCGAGAAATCGTCGCGCAGCATGATCTTGTTGGCGGCCAGCCGATGCGCGGCGATGAAGGCGCGGCCATTGAAATGATAGGCGGCGCCGATATGGTCGAGGTGCTCATGGCTCAGCACCACCATGTCGATTTTCTCGGGCGGACAATCGACGTGTTGCAGACATTTCAGCAGATGCGGATAGTTCGATGACAGGCCGACATCGATCATGATGGTCCGCGAGCTGCCGCGCACCAGATAGGCGTTCGCCGCGCGGTTCTTGAAACGAATCTGGTACACGTCCTCGGCTGCCTCGATCAGCGTGCAGACGTCGCTTTCGAGCAGGGTCTTGAACGGGCTTGGCCTGCGCTCGCTCATGGATTGGCCGCGGCTTTGAACGTGATCGCGTTCGCGGCACGCAGCCGCTTGCTGAGCGCATCCATGATCATCAGCGCAAACGCCGGCTGCTGGCTGACCAGATAGACGAAGCGGGCGTGATTGATCCGCATCACGCGGGTGTGCGCCGCTGCGGCAATCGCGGTCGCCGAGCGGGACGAGCCGTCGATCACGGCCATCTCGCCGAAGAATTCTCCCTTGCCGAGCGTGACGATCACGGTCTTGCTGGCGCCGTTAACCTTGGCGATCTCGACCTTGCCGTCGAGCACGACGAACAGTTCGCGCCCGGTCGAGCCTTCCTCAAAAATGACGTCATCTACATCAAACTCGTTGATGCATTTTTCGATGGTCATGGCGGCCTCCTGCCTTCTGGCTGGATGGTCAGGCCATGTTAGTCGGTAAATGAACGGGCGCAAACGGAGCTGTCGGGGATTGCCGCAGGGCAGCATGGGCGAGCGGGCGGAGTCGCCGGCCCCGCAGCCGACGCTTTGCGGCCGCAAACAGGCCCGGATGACCTTCTAAAATTTCGGTAAGGCGGAACCCGGTAACGATTTCGCAAGCAATAAAAGTTACCAAAAGGTCAACCCATTCTGGAGAATTGAACGTGAGCGAACAGCAGTCCGAGGCCACCAGCGGTGAAACCGGTTTCGTCGGCACCGGGCCGGCCGCTCCCGATATGTCGGCCGCCAGCGAGCAGTTGATGTCGGCGACACCGGCCCTGGTCGCGTCGCCGATGCTGGCGCCCGATCAGCAAGAGACTTCTCCCAAGCCGGACGCGCCCAAGGTGGAAGTGCCCAGGGTCGAGGCTTCCAAGCTTGAAGCAACCAAAGTTGAACCGGCGAAGGTCGAAGCGGCCACATCTGAAGCTCCGAAAGTTGAACCGCCGCGGATTCCCGGCAAGCTGTTGATCATGTCGCCCGGCGAGCGTGCGTGGAACGGCGACGAAGCCGATGCGAAGCCGGAGGCCGTTGCAGCTGACGGCGTGTCCGGCAAGCGCCGGATGTCGGCGATGGCGGCTGTGGTGGCGCTGGCGACGGTCGCCGGTGCGCTCGGTGGCGCGCTGGCAACCGCGGGTCTTGGACAGATGATGGCCGGAAATTCCGCCGTGGCGAACAACAACAGCGCACTCGAAGCCTCGGTGGCGCGGATCGACGCCGATATCCTGGCGCTGAAGGCCAGCGTCGAGCACACCTCCAAAACCGGGGTGAGCCAGTTCAACAAGACCAGCGACCGCCTCGACAAGGTCGAGAAGGCGCAGGCCGAACCGACCGCCAAGCTCGCCAAGCTCAGCGAGGCCGTCGAAAAACTCCGCACGCAGGCTGCTGCACCCGCACCCGTCGCCGCTGCAACGCCGGCTGCCGCAAGGGACGTCACGGGAACGGTGTCGCCGGCCGCGGCGGTGCCGCTGCCCGCGCCCAAGCCCGAGATTGCACGGCTGCCGACCGTGGACGGCTGGGTGTTGCGTGACGCCGCCAATGGCAGCGCGCTGATCGAAGGCCGCCAGGGCATCTTTGAAGTCTACGCCGGCGATCCTGTCCCGGGTCTCGGCCGCATCGATGCCATCCGCAAGCAGGACGGCAAATGGGTGGTCGTGACCAGCAAGGGTCTGATCGTCGCCCGCTGATTACGCGAAATCTGAATGACGAAGGCGCTTCACCGGGATGTGAAGCGCCTTTTTACTTGAATAGGCCACTTCGCGCGGTGTTAGTGGGGCATGAGCCGCGCGCTGCGATTTCTTGTCATCATGCTCGCCCTGGTGTGCGGCGCATTGCCGGCGTCTGCCGCGCCACTGGAGCGTGGGACCGCGATAACGGATCCCCTGGTGCTGCGCGAACTCGACAGCGGCAGGTTCGGCATCGGCCGTCTGTTGTGGCCGGAGCGGTCGGCCAATATTCCGCTCACGAGCGGCCAGCTATTCACCCTGCCGTCGATGCTCCCGGTGCGCCAGGCGATCGACGCCGAGTTCGACCGTTATATTGTGCGACACAAAAGGAGCCTGCCGAGCGAAGCCATCGGCGTGGGTGATGGCTTTGCCCTTCAACTGTTCGATCGCATCCAGCTCGATTCCGGCGACACCCGTTTCGTGCTGGCGGGCATCGTCAACCGCATGGATCGCGCCTATGTCGACGAGGCCAGCTGCGGCGACATCCGGCTGATCTACCGGCTGACGCGGATGAAAACGCCGGGGACCGACGACAGGGCAGTCTTGCCCCGTCTGCCGATGACGCTGAATCTCGTGCTGAAAGCCAAGGCCGGTCATGGGATCGACCGTAACGGCAAACCCGTCACCTGTTCCGAAATCGCAAAGCGATGGCTCGCCGCAGGCGAATTTTCGCTGACCGGTGCGCCGCTCGCGGAAAAGCTGCTGGATGAAAACGGTCCGCTCGATCTGCTCGGTTATGAAAACATCGATCGCATCGAGACCAACCTTCAGATCGCGCATGCGCCGAAATCGGCGGTGCGGGATTTCCGCACCGATTACCTGTTGAAGGTGTTTCGCTACGACGCCGCGGCGCGGGAATTTCGGGAAGCGCCGATGGAGAACCAGATCGATCGCGACCGCATTCTGGCTGACGACGCGCTCGGGCGCGAGTTCAAGTCATGGCTGCTCGATCCCAAACACCTCGCCGAGTTCGATTCCGGCGCGGTACTGATCCCGGAAAAATTCCTTGCCAACGGCGCGATTGCCGCAACGCCGGCCGGATTTGAAGCTTCCGACCTGCAGCCTGAATTCGGCCTGATGCAGGGCGAGGGGGCCAAGGCGGTGTTCAGCGAAGCGGACGTCGTCACGGCGCTGAAGAAGGCCGCGGCTGGCGGTATGAAGTTGCAAAACATCCGCTCGGCCGGCGGCTTCGAGCGGCGGCTGAACGATGTCACCTGTTCCGGGTGCCACCAGACGCGCGGCATCGGCGGATTTCATTTTCCCGGCGTCGACTGGATGGCGGTCAATCCTTCCAACTCGACGGTCGTTCCGGCCTCGCCGCACTTCTTCGGCGATCAGGTTCGCCGCCGTGACATCCTCACCGCAGTACGGGATGGCAAGGCGCCGGATTATTCCCGCGGCTTTGCCAGCCGCCCGCAATTGCGCGGCAGCACGGAACTGGTGGGGACTGAATATAGCGATGGTTGGGGCGCACATTGCTATGCTCCCAGCAATACCACGGCCAGCAACGACGCGAGCTTCCGTGCCTGGACCTGCGCTGAGGGGCTGGCCTGTCAGGTCAGCGGCAAGAACGCGCGCATGGGCATGTGTTTTGTGAAAAGCCGGTAGCCGGCCGGCACGAGCACCGATGCGCCGTCATCGTTTAATGCTAGGATGCCGGCAATGACCAATCGAGCGGGGACCGGCGATGAGCTCTTCCGACCAGGAGAACAGGCAGCGGAATCGCGAAATCGCCGAGAACGAAGCCAAACGCGAGGCGGTCAGCAACGTCCGCGTCAGCACCTGGGCGATCGCGCTCACCGTCCTTGCCGGTGTGATCGTCTTTGGCATCGTCTGGGCCTGGCTCAACCGGTGAGGTCCCGTCATCCTGAGGTGCGCGCTCTTGCGCGCCTCGAAGGACGGCGGCCCGGCTGTGGCCGATTCATCCTTCGAGGCTCGCTGCGCTCGCACCTCAGGATGACGGGAGACAGTACGAACGCGTCGCACTACGCGTAATGCGTCAGC
Organism: Bradyrhizobium sp. AUGA SZCCT0222; assembly: GCF_018130205.1. Taxonomy (NCBI): domain Bacteria; kingdom Pseudomonadati; phylum Pseudomonadota; class Alphaproteobacteria; order Hyphomicrobiales; family Nitrobacteraceae; genus Bradyrhizobium; species Bradyrhizobium sp. AUGA SZCCT0222. The sequence continues at coordinate 39,948 of NZ_JAFCLX010000048.1, read as the reverse complement.
CGCTTGCCGGGCAGCAAATCGTAGGCTGACTTCCAGCCGGGCAGATCAGCCATACGGCCAAGCCAGGCGCTGATGCCCGGGTGGCTCACCGCAAGATCATATCCGGTCTCGTCGCTCGGATAATGCAGATAGGCCATCATGGAAATATCGGCGATGCTCGGCCGCGCGCCGATCGCGAACGCATTGCGTTGCAGGTGCGTTTCCAGAATGCCGAGGAAATCGTCGAGTCGTTTGCGGTAATATGTCAGCACCGCGGGATCGCCTGAGGGGATGAACGTCCGCATGAACCGGTATGAGGCCATGTAGCTGGTGAGCTTGTGGTTATCCCAGAACAGCCAGCGCAAGAGTTCGAACTGTTCTTGTTCAGTCTCGCCGCCGAATTGCCCGAACTGCCGCGCCAGCTTCAGCAGGATCGGCGCGGTCTGGGTGAGGCGGACACCGTCCTCCTCCAACACCGGGATTTCGCCCATCTCGTTGACCGTGCGCCGCCATTCCGCTGACCGCGTGATGCCGCCGCCGAAATCGGTCCAGACCGGCTCAAAGCTCCGGTCGCACAGCGTCAGCATCAGCGCAAGCTTGTAGCTGTTTCCGGACTCCGGGAAATGATGCAGGCGGTAGGTGGGCATTTGGGGGCTCCTTGTTGCGCGCGCTGGTGCGGCCGTCGTGTGGCGTTATCGTCTCAGGTGAGGAGATCGCGGCAGCGGAGATCGTCGACCGCCAGAAAAATTCGCTCGAGGTTGGGCCACCAGACCCGTGGCGGGATATTGAACGCAGCCTGACCGACGGGTCGAAGGATCAGCCACAGCACCGACAGGCGGTAGTCATCATCGAGTGCCCGACGGTCGTAGCCGCGCACGCCCCGCGCGAGCAGCGCGGCATGATAGCGGTCGAGCAGCGGTCGCTCCAACCGGCGCCGCATGTCCGGATACCACAGCATCGCCATCATGTAGGCGATATCCGATGTCGCGGTGTCGACACTCCAGCCCTCCCAATCGATCAACCGAACGTCGCAGCCACCGTCGCGCGGCACGAAGCAGTTCCACCAATGGGCATCGCCGTGAACGAGCGTGAGGTTGCGGCGCGCATGAAGCCGCGCCAGCAGACGAGGACCCTGGTCGAGCAGCCGTTGGTACAGCTCACGTCGATTGGACGACATCACCTGGCCATACTGGTCGGTGAACGCCGCGAGCTCGCCGGCAAAGCTCGGCAGATATTGCTCCCACTCCGCGGTGGGCCAGGTTCCGACTGAAGCGCCGAGGCGAGGATCGTCCCACCACGCGGCGTGGAATTTCGCCCATGCCACCATGATGCTCTCGCATTGCGCTTGCGACGGCGGCAGCGGATGCTCGGTGGCGAGAAAATGCGAATCCGAGAGGTCTTCGAGCAGTAGATGCCAGGGGGTTGTGTCGGTACTCTCGACGGCCTCAAAGCAGCGTGGCACGACGCCTGCCGGCAGCGACGGCGCAATGTCGCGATAGAACCCAATTTCGCGGCGATTCGCATAAGCCGAACGGCCCGCGCTAACGAGATGCCCCATCTTGAGGATCAGGAATTCCGGAGCGTCTCCGGCAGTGCCTTGATAGCTCAGCCGAAGCCGGCGCGTATGGGAACGCTGTTTGACAAATGTGTCAGCCACAGTGACCCCGTCAACGCGCGCCAGCCCCAGTGCACCGCAATGACGAAGCACGTCGGTGAGGTGGCCGGCTTGAGCTGCTGTCGGAATGGAGTCCGCTGTCATTCACCCACTGACTGGATTAGCCGATCAAGCGTCACGCCACCGCGCCGGACGCGCGCAGCTTCTTGATCGCGGCTTCGTCATAGCCGGCGTTGCGCAAAATCTCGTCGCTGTGTTCGCCGAGGCCGGGCGGCTTGCGCGGCTGGACCTTCTTGCTGCCGTCGACCCAGATCGGGCTGCTGATGGTCATCATGGTGTCGTTCTCGAACGGCACCAGCACTTCGTTCTCGATCATCTGCTGGTCGCCCGGAATGTCGTCGAGAATGCCGACGACGCCGAACACCAGCCCGTTGCCGTCGAGGATCTTGCGCCATTCAGCGAGGTCTTTGCCGGCAAAGATTTCGTCGAAGATCTTGATCAGTTCCAGCGAGCGCGCGTGGCGCTCCTTCCTGGTTTCAAAGCGCGGGTCGGTCACCAGATCCTCGCGCTCGAGGCAGCGCGCCAGCGTCGGCCATTGCCGGTCTTCGTTCAGCAGCGACAGGATCAGCCAGCGGCCGTCCTTGCACTGGTAGTGATTGGTCACCGCGTTCAGCGCGCGCTCGCGCGGCCGTCGCTCGCCGAACTTGGCGCCGACCAGTTTGGCCTGTGCCAGCACCGAGGCCGCCCAGACGCCGTTGGCCATCAGGTTCGAGCTGACATGCGAACCCTTGCCGGTCTTTTCACGCTTGAACAGCGCGGTCACGATCGCGCCGTAAAACGCCATCGCGCAGGGGTGATCGCCCATGCCGGCGATCGATCGCGCCGGCGTGGTGTGCTCGTCGGCGCGGACAAGGTCCATCAGGCCGGAGCGCGCCCAATAGGCGTTAGAGTCGAAGCCGGGCTTGTTGGCTTCCTCGCCCTTTTCGCCATAGCCGGTGAACGACGCATAGATCAGCCGGTCGTTGAGATGCGCCAGATGGTCCCAGGTGATGCCGAGCTTGGTGCGGACCTGCGGCGGCATGTTGGTGATGAAGACGTCGGCCTCGGCGACAAGTTTGTACAGCACCGCCTGCGCTTCCGGCTTCGTCAGGTCGAGCGCCAGGCTCTTCTTGTTGCGGGCTTCCAGCATCCACGCGAAATTGTGTTCGCTGTGCGGGTAGCCCGGCAAATTCGGCAAATTGCGATAGGGATCACCGGTAACCGGCGGTTCGATCTTGATCACGTCGGCGCCGAAATCGGACAGCACGGTGGCGGCCGCTGGGGCTGCGATGAAACTCGCGCAGTCCAGAACCTTGAGGCCGTCAAAAATGCCTTTTTCCATTGTTGTGCCGCTCCCGTAACCCTGCTGATTTTTCTTCCGCTGGAATATTGCATGCCGTGCGTGCTGAAACTTCAACGCCATTTGGGCGCGGGATGCAACTACTCCCCGCCCGACAGCAGGGCTGCATTACCGCCGGCGGCGGCGGTATTGACGGTCACCGTCTGTTCGGTGGCAAACCGCGCCAGATAATGCGGCCCGCCGGCCTTGGGTCCGGTGCCGGAGAGGCCATGGCCGCCGAACGGCTGCACGCCGACGACGGCGCCGATCATGTTGCGGTTGACGTAGATATTGCCGACCTGAACGGCGTCGATGATGTTTTCGACGGTATCGTCGATCCGGGAGTGGATACCGAGCGTCAGCCCGTAGCCGGAACGCTCGATCGATTGCAGCACGGCAGTGAGCCGGTCGGCCCGGTAGCGCACCACGTGCAGCACCGGACCGAACACTTCTTCCTTGAGTTGCCCGGCATCGGATAGTTCGAAGATATGCGGTGCGACGAAATTGCCTTCCGGCGCGGTGCCCGCAAAGTGCACCCGCGTCTCCTGCTTCATGCGCTGGATATGCGCATCCAGGCGTTGTTTGGCCTCGGCATCGATCACCGGCCCGATATGGGTTGCGGGATCGGAGGGGTCACCAATCCGGAGTTCGCGCGCGGCACCTGCGATCATCTCAATCATGCGGCCGGCGACGTCGTCCTGGAGAAACAATAGGCGCAGCGCCGAGCAGCGCTGGCCGGCCGAGCGAAACGCGGAGGTGACGACGTCGTCGGCGACCTGTTCGGGCAACGCGGTAGCATCGACGATCATGGCGTTGATGCCACCGGTCTCGGCGATCAGCGGCACGATCGGGCCGTCCTTGGCCGCCAGCGTCCGGTTGATTGATCGTGCCACCTCGGTCGAGCCGGTGAAGACGACGCCCGATATATCGGGATGCGCCACCAGCGCCGCGCCGATCCGCCCGTCGCCTTGCACCAGATGCAGCGCGGCAGGCGAAACGCCGGCTTCATGCAACAGCCGCACGGCTTCGGCCGCAATCAGCGGCGTCTGCTCGGCGGGTTTTGCGATGACGGCATTGCCGGCCATCAGCGCCGCCGTGACCTGGCCCAAGAAGATCGCGAGCGGAAAATTCCACGGCGAGATCGCGACGAAGACGCCGCGGCCGCGCAAGGCAAGCACATTGCTCTCGCCGGTCGGACCCGGCATGGCCTTGCCGTCGCCGAACTGTTCGCGGCCTTGCGCGGCATAGTAGCGGCAGAAATCGACGGCTTCGCGCAACTCCGACAGCGCGTCATCCAGCGTCTTGCCACCCTCGCGTTGCAGCAGCGCGATGAAATGTGCTGTGCGTTGTTCCAGCAGGTCGGCGGCTTTCTCCAGCGCGCGCGCTCGCGTCCCGGCCGGCGTTCGGCTCCAGCTCCTGAATCCGGCACGCGCGGCCGATATCGCTGTATTCACCGCGGCCGGCGTCGCATCGGCGATGCTGCCGGCCGTTTGCGTGGTCTCCGCGGCAACACCAGCAACAAGTCGGCCCAACGCCGCGCGCTCCCCGAATTCCAGCCCGCGCGAATTCGTCCGCTGCGGCGAAAAAAGATCGCGCGGCAATGGGATGTTCGGATGCATGGCCTTGTCGGCACTGCCGATCACATCCGCTGGACGCCGTAGCAGCGTTGATACGGGAATAGCTTCATCGGCGGCGAGCGCGACGAACGACGAATTGGCGCCGTTCTCGAGCAACCGCCGCACCAGATAGGCGAGGAGATCGCGGTGGCTGCCGACCGGTGCGTAGGTCCGGCAGGCGATATCGGGGTGATCCTCGCTGAGCTGGGCATAGAGCGCCTCGCCCATGCCGTGCAGGCGCTGGAATTCGAAACCGCTTTTGTCCTTTGCCAGTTCGAGAAGCGTCGCGACCGTCAGTGCGTTGTGGGTCGCGAATTGCGGAAAGATCCGCGGCCGCAAGCCCAGCAATTGCTGCGCGCAGGCGACGTAGTTCAGGTCCGTCACCGCCTTGCGGGTGAACACGGGATAACCGTCAAGGCCGCGCTCCTGCGCGCGCTTGATCTCGGTGTCCCAATAGGCGCCTTTCACCAGCCGCACCATCATGCGGCGGTTCAGGTTTTTCGCGAGGCCATCGACATGGTCGATCACCTCACGGGCGCGCTTCTGATAGGCTTGGATCGCCAGCCCAAATCCGTCCCAGCCCGCCAATGATGGATCGGCGAATGCCGCTGCGACCACGTCGAGCGACAATTCCAGCCGGTCGGCCTCCTCGGCGTCGACGGTGAAATTCAGGTCGAAGGTCTTGGCCTGCCGCGCCAGATCGATCAGGCGCGGCACCAGTTCGCTCATCACACGTGAATGGCTGACCGCCTCGAAGCGCGGATGCAACGCCGAGAGCTTGACCGAAATGCCGGGCCGGTCGGGCAGGGGTCGATTGTTGGCGGCGCGGCCGATCGCATCGATCGCGCGTGCATAGGAATCAAAATAGCGCGCGGCGTCGGCGGCGGTGCGCGCGCCTTCACCGAGCATGTCGAAGGAATAGCGCCGGTGGCGCGATGCATGCGCTTCGGCCCGCGCCAGTGCGGCCTCGATGGTCTCGCCGAGCACGAAATGGCTGCCCATCAGCCGCATCGCCTGGCGTGTCGCGGCGCGCACGGCGGGTGCGCCCAGCCGCTTGGTCAGCCGTCCGATGGTGCCCTGCGGCGTCTCGCCGGGCTGGATCACCCGCGCCGACATGCCGAGCGCCCACGCCGAGGCGTTGACCAGGAAGGCGCTGGACTTGGTCTCGTGATGCACGAAGTCGCCCTGGCCGAGCTTGTCCTCGATGAACTGGTCGGCGGTGCGGGCGTCCGGGACGCGCAGCAGCGCTTCCGCGAGCACCATCAGCGCGAGGCCTTCCTTGGTCGACAATGCGAACTCGCGCAGCATGTCCTCGACTCCGCCGAGCGGATCGTCATTGGCTCTGACGGCTTCGATCAGGCGCGTGGCCGTGCGGTCGATCCGCCCCTCCTGCTCGCCGCTCAGTTTGGCGGTGGCGAGCAGCCGGGCGGCGATTTTCGAATCATCGGGCGCATAGGTCGCGTTGAAGGGCGGGAGAGGTGGCGGTTGGTCCGGCATAATGATTCCCTCGGGTCTAACCCAATTTAACGCTGCTCCAACCGTAGTTCGATAGACAAATTCGCTATTTTGCCTTATAAAACTTGTGACAATGTTATATTGACCGGATAAACAATGGAAATTGACAAGATAGACCGTAAAATCCTCTCCATTCTTCAGGGGGATGGCCGTATTGCGAATGTCGAACTGGCCGAGCGGATCGGGCTGTCGCCGACCTCGATCGGCGAGCGCCTGAAGCGGCTGCAGCGCGATGGCTTCGTCGAGGGTTACGGCGCCCGGCTCAATCCGCATCTCTTGGGATTGGGCTTGCTGGTGTTCGTCGAAGTGATGCTCGACAAGACCACGCCCGACGTGTTCGAGCGCTTCGCTGAAGCGGTGCAATCGGCCCCCGAAGTGCTGGAATGCCACATGGTGGCGGGCGGCTTCGATTACCTGGTGAAGGCCCGTCTCGCTGACATGACGGCCTATCGGCGCTTTCTCGGCGAGACCCTGCTGGCGCTGCCGGGGGTGCGCGAAACGCGGACCTACGCCGTCATGGAAGAGGTCAAGCGCGACGCGCCGTTGCCGGTCGGGTAGCGCAAACAAAACGACCGTGACCAAAACGCACCACGCCAAAAATAGCCGTGGCCTGTTCCACAGGTGGCGGTCTTGCAACTTGGCAGCGTGAAAGGCACGCGCTAATTCTCGGGCACCGCCGTGGTTTGGATAGCAGGGATCATGAGAGACGCCGATCGAGCGTTACGCCAGACGTTTGCCCGCCTTGCGGGCGTGCTTGGCGTTGTCGGGGCGGCGTTGTCTGGCGCGCCTTCCGAAGCGGCCGAAATGAGTTCGGCGGTCGCATACCTCTATTCGTCGGTCTCGATCTATCCGCCGTCGGCGAAATCGATGACGGTCTGCTACGGCTTCGTCTGCCGCCGCCGCGAGATACTGGAATTCACGCCGGGAGACCGCAACGCGCTGGCGCAGATCATGGCTGCGGGCCGTGCGTCGGCCGTGGCCGAACGCGCGGCGGTGCAGAAGGCCGTGGTGTGGTTCGACCGCCGTATGGGACCGATCCTCGGCACCAACAAGCGCGTGGCGAAAGCGGATTTCCGCTATTTCGACGACAAGCACAATTACGATTGCTGGGACACCACCCGCAACACTACCAGCCTGTTACTGGTGCTGCGGGATTGGGGGCTGCTGAAACATCATGCGATCGGTGATCCCCGCTATCGCGGCAATACGCTGGTGCTGCAGACGCCGCACAACACCGCCGTGCTGGTCGAGCGCGCAACCAGGGCCGAATGGGCCGTCGACCTCTGGCCGCGGGGCTATCTGCAGCCCCCGGACGTCATGCCGGTCGACAAATGGGTGAAGGAAGATTGAGCGGCCGGTCGGCCCAAAGAGAGTACGAGCAACTACGGTGCTCGCTCCGCCGAACGCTCACAGTTTTTTGAGAGTTTTTTCAAGCCCGGCTCCCGGATTACTTCCGAGAGCGCGCCGTTGCCGATCGCGCGGTAGCGCTAAACCTTGAGGTTTTCGGCCGAAGTCTTGCCGCGATTGGCAATCTCTTCGTATTCAACGGTCTGCCCTTCGTTAAGCGTCGAAAGCCCAGCTTTCTCAACTGCCGAAATGTGAACGAAAACGTCCTTGCCGCCGTTGCTGGGCTGGATAAATCCATAACCCTTGGTCGGGTTGAACCACTTCACCGTACCTTTAGCCATTCACGTCGTCTCCGCGGAATCAAAAAAATATCCGAGCCGCCGGTCCCCGCACATACCGGGCATGCCCGAGACTTCAGGATACGCGGGTTGTGGCGGACTGGGTAGCGCAAAACGGCACCACGGAATCCGCAAAAATCCGCCATATCGCACCGTATTTCCGCCGTTTTGCCCGTTTCGCGCTCATTTGACGCGGCGAAATCGTGGCCGGCGTCAGCCTCGTCGATGGGAGGATTGACCAGATAATCCTCCCTCGCCTGGCGTGCGGGGGAGGGGTTGTTCACAAAATAGACGCGCCGAGGGGGGCATCCGCGCCTTCATCCGCCGCTCGTTTTTGTAGTTCGCGTTGAGACATCCGCATCGTTAATCGGCGCGCCATAGCGGCGTCATCGGTTGCACCTCCTTCTCACATTTACATTGCAACAACAGAAAACCCCGGTCGCGCTGGGCGACCGGGGTTTCTGAACCGAGCTTGTGGTTCGATTAGTAGCAGACGTTGACGGTGCGGAACACAACGCCATACGGGGTGTACACGCGGCGGCTCACGTAGCAGCCGTCGTAACCGCCGCCGACGTATCCGACGTTGAAGCCGAAGCCATGGTGGTGGTGGCCGTGGTGGTGATGGCCATGGTGGTGATGGAAGTTCGGCCAGTGCACCGGCTTCGCCGAAGCGGCGGTCGGAGCCAGCGCGATGGTGCCGAGGGTGGCGGCGGCAGCGATAGCGAGAGTAACTTTACGAAGCATGGTCTTTCTCCTTGAGTGAAGCGCGGTCGACATCTTGTCTTGGCGCGGGTTGATCGTTCAGGTTTCAGTCTTACCCATCGCCCATCAGTCGTGCGTGGGAGAAAGCCGGTTCGAGAAAGCCGCATTACATTGCGGACAACTACCTGAATGGCTGTTCAGATGTGAAATGGATCACAAAACGGAAAGCCGCGATGGGCTAGGCGGCTCGGTTTGCGCCGGATTTCACGTCGTTAACGGGAGCGTTGCGCGAGGACTGAAATTCGTCATTGCGAGGAGCGAAGCGACGAAGCAATCCATTCATCGTCTCGCACGCCGCGAGATGGATTGCTTCGCTTCGCTCGCAATGACGACAGACGTGGTAGCTGGGAGACCGGTCGGCCACATGGTCCTGAACAGCACCCACAACAGAAAACCCCGGCCGCGCTGGGCGACCGGGGTTTCTGAACCGAACGTGTGGTTCGATTAGTAGCAGACGTTGACGGTGCGGAGGACAACGCCGTACGGGGTGAACACCCGGCGGGTCACGTAGCAGCCGTCATAACCGCCACCGATGAAGCCGACGCGGAAGCCGTGGCCGTGGCCCCAGTGACCGTGGTGGTGGTGATGGTGGTGATGCGGCCAAAACCCTCCCGCCGAAGCGGTGGTGGGAGCCAGCGCCATAACACCGAGGGAAGTGGCGGCGGCGAGAGCGAGAGCAACTTTACGCATGGTCTTTCTCCTTCAATGATGCGCGTTCGACATCTTGTCCTGGCGCGGGTTGATCGTTTCAGTTTCAGTCTGGGTTTCAGTTTCAGTCTGACCCATCGCCTATCAGTCGTACGCGCCAAAAAGCGGGTTCGAGAAAACTGCGTCTCGATCGGGCAGAATTTTCTGAATGCCTGTTCAGGGAAAGGTTGCGCGAATGGAATGGTAGGGTGGACAAAGCCAGCGGGTCGCGCGAATGCGCGCCCGATGACAGGCTCCGCGTGCCCACCATCCTTGTGGCATTCGTGCAAGAGAATGGTGGGCACGGCGCAAGTGCGCCTTTGCCCATCCTACGACTTCGGCTGACGCCGCCATCACGCCGCGGCGGCGTTCTCGTCGACCAGCGCCGTCAACTCCCTCGCATCCGAAACGCTGCGCACGATCATCGGCTCGTTGCGGCCGCGGATCTCGACTTCATGTTGCGGCAGCGCGTCGGCGGACAGGCCTGCGGCGGCGCGAACCTCGTCCGAGATCACCACCTCGCAGGCAAGGCTCTTGGTCATGTCCTGCAGGCGTGCGGCGACATTGACTGGGTCGCCGAGCGCGGTGAACACCATATGGTCGCGGTAGCCGATGTCGCCGACGATCACCTCGCCGCCATTGATGCCGATACCGAAACGGATCGGTTCGCGCAGGTCATGTTCCAGGAACCTGTTCACCTCGTCGACATTGGCGGCGATCATGGCGGCGGCCCGCAGCGCCTGCCGGCAGGCCTCCTGCCTGTTCGTGGCAAGCCCGAACAGGGCCAGCATGCCGTCGCCGACGAACTGGTTCGGCCGGCCGCCGCTTTCGATCACCGCCTGCGACACCGCGCCGAGGAAGCGATTGACGATGAAGACGGTGTCGAAGGGCAGGCGTTTTTCCGCAAGCTTGGTCGAGCCGCGCATGTCCACGAACATGCTGACGAGATAACGCTCCTGGCCGATCCGCGTCGGACTGGACGACGGTGCGTCGGCCGACTCCGTGTGCGGCAGGAAGAGCTGGAAAAAGGAGAGATCGTTCGCCGGTCGCAGCTGACAGGCGAGGCGGATCGACGGATCCGACGTGCCGACGCGGCCGAGCACGAAGGCTTCGCGCTGCGAGGGTTCGGGCAGGTCGTGGTGGTCGCCGATGATGCGGATACGGCAGGTCGAGCAGCGCGCCCGGCCGCCGCACACGCTGGCATGGGGCACGTTGTGGCGCAGGCTGGCCTCGAGCACGCTGAGGCCCTTGGGCACCCGGATCGTTCGGCCGTTGCCATAGGACAGGTTGATCATGCCGCCGCGGCGCTCGTGGATGGCACGCGCGCCTTTTGCCAGCAGGACAATAACGAGCAGGCCCCAATAGCCGATCAGAAGATAGTCCGTGATTTCGTTCAGCACGGCTTTTTCGGCCGGTGTCCCCGTCTGGGATGGTTTGAGGTTCTCCGCCCGCCATTCGACACTGTCGCTGTCGACGACGATGCGTCCGCCCTGATAGAGGCCGAGCATGGCAAGCGTCGGAATCAGCACCGCGATGGCCAGCAGATAGGGCGCGGCGGTCTTGTAGAACGCCTTCATGCGCAGCCACAAATACAGACCAATGCAGCCGTGCGTCCAGGAGATCACCAGAACCGCAAACAGCAGCCACATTTTGAGCGGCGGCCATGAGATCCAGTACGCAAAGAACACCTGCGGGTAGAGTATTTCGAGGCCGTACAGCGAATAGCCGAGCCTCACGCCGATCACGTGGGTGATGATCATCGCGGGAATGCTGAGGCCGAGGACAAGCTGCAGCGGCTCGATTGCTTTCCAGCGGAATTGCCGGCGCTCGTACAGCGCCCAGATGCCGAGCCCGGTGTGAATGAGGCAGGCCGCATAGAACACCAGCGTGACCGGCAGAGAATGCCAGAACAGCGTGTGCCAGTAGACGCCGCTGGCCAGCGCCTCCATCGAGATATTGCCGAGCGCGTGGTTGACGAAATGGCTGACCAGATAGGCAAACAGCACCACGCCGCTGGCCAGACGGATTTGCCGCAGGCTGGTGCCGCGCAGGGCGGCTGTGATTTGATTACGGGACAGGGAGGCCATGCGGTCCATAGGATGAGTAATAGCGATGATACCTTCCGGCGTCGTCCCGGCGAAGGCCGGGACCCATACTCCGCGGCCCATCGATGGGCGCGGAGGCCGGAGTCATTTTCCTTACCACAATCGGTGGCTATGGGCCCCGGCCCCCGTGCGCAATTGCGCACTAGGCCGGGGCGACCCGCCTTTTCCGCCTGGAAACGTTGACACCCCCTCGGGAGTCGAAGAAAAAGCGCCGTGACGAACGCCCCCGACAACAGCCACAAGCCGGACAGCGCCGGCCGTCGGCCATGGCTTGCCGTGGTGGCGTTGATCGCCGCGATGACGGCGATGCGGCTGATCTATGCCGGGGTAATCGAGCTGCGCACCGACGAGGCCTATTACTGGACCTGGTCGAAGGAGAGCGCGCTGGCCTTTCTCGACCATCCGCCCGGGATTGCCTGGCTGATTCGATCAGGCACTGCGATTTTCGGCGACACCAATCTTGGCGTGCGGTTCGGCGGCATCGTGGCGATGCTGATCACGCAGCTGCTGCTTGCCGATATCGTCCGTCGCGTCACCCATGATTTTCGCGCCATCGTGTTCGCCCTGCTGATGCCGGAGGCCGCGCTTTATTACGGGCTGCTGATGGCGAAGGTGGCGCCCGATACGGCGATGATCCCGCTCGCGGTCGCGATGCTGTGGTCGCTGGTCCGGCTCCATGAAAGCGGCAATGCGCGCTGGTGGCTCGCCGCCGGGCTGTTCGCCGGCCTGGCGATGCTGTCGAAATTCACCGTGATCATGCTGCTGCCCGCAGTGCTGGCGTTTGCGCTGGTGCCGGACTGGCGGCGGCGCTGGCTGCTCAGTCCCTATCCGTGGGCAGCGGCGCTGATTGCATTGATCGTGTTCGCGCCGGTGCTGATCTGGAATTACCAGCACGACTGGGCCTCGTTCCGCTTCCAGTTCGTGCGCGCGGTCGCGACCCATCAATTGTCCTTCCGCACCGTTGGCGATTATCTCGGCCTGCAGTTCGGCCTCGTCGGCTTCGTGCTGTTGCCGGTGGTGCTGTCGGGCGTGGCGCTGACGGCGTGGCGCGGCTATCGCCATCGCGAGCCGGTCGCGATCCTGCTCTCGACCGCTGTCATCGTGCCGTTCGGCTATTTTTTCTGGAAGTCGCTGACATTGCGCGTCGGCGATACCTGGCCGATGTTCCTGTGGCCGGCCGGATTTGCCGCCACCGCCATCAACCTTGCGATGCTGCCGCGCGAGGGCTGGCCGGAATGGATGATCACATCCACCGTCAAATGGGCGAGGGTGGCGGTGATCTCAGGCATCGCCTTCGTCGTAGGCGTGTTCTTCTATTATGTCGCGGTCCCCTGGAACCTGATCGGCCGCGCCGATCCGGTCGGCGGCGAGGCCGGTTATGAGCAGGTGGTGGCGCGCGCCCAGGATCAGTTGCAGAAGACCGGCGCGACCTGGATCGCCACGACGGACTATCGCACCTACGCGATGCTGCGCTGGTATTTCAACGGCCGCGTGCCGGTCATTCAAATCAACGAGCGCGGCAGGTTTCAGGACTTTCGCGATCCCGGCATGAACCTCATCCGGGATCACGCCGGCCTCTACGTCGCGCGCGAGCCGGACAACCGCCTGCCGATCTGGGATCTCACGTCAGCCAAGCGGCAGCCGCTCGAACGGGTCGAGCGCAGCTGGCGCGGCGTGGTGATGGATACCTATGCGCTGGAGAAGCTGACCGGCTGGACGCCCGAACTCTCGCCGCCGCCGGACACGCCGCTGTTCCGCTGGCGCGTGCTGGCTGGGTACCCTTCTCCCCTTGTGGGAGAAGGTGGCGCGAAGCGCCGGATGAGGAGTCTCTCTCCGCGGAGAGAGGTGTGCCAGTGGAGCGAACCCCTCACCCAAGCGAGCGAGCTGCTGGCACCGGAGCTGCCCTCTCCCACAAGGGGAGAGGGCGCAGCAACTGGCACTGTCTAGAATTCACTCCTCGCCGTCGCGCTTGCGCAAAAGGTCTTTTGCGAGATCGCCGAGTGCGGGCCGCGGCAGCGCGGTGAAGGGTAGTGGCCGCGTCACGTCGATGGCGGCGAGGCCGAGCCGGGCGGTGAGCAGCCCGTTGAGCACGCCTTCGCCGAGCCGTTGCGACAGCTTTGCCGCGATGCCATGGCCGAGCATCTGCTGCACCAGGCTGTCGCCAATCGCCATGCCGCCGGTGATGGCGAGATGGCCGATCACATGGCGCAGCAGGCTGAGCATGCCGAGCGTTCCCGGCCGGCCGCCATAGAGCCGCGCCAATTGCCGGATCAGCCGCATCGCGGCGACGAACACGAACAGCACGTCGATCAGCGCGCGCGGGCTGACCGCGGTCACGACCGAGACGCGTTGCGCCGCCGTGGAGACCAGCCGCCGCGCCTCCTCATCGAGCGGCGCCATCAATTCGCGCTCCGCCAGCTTGATCATGTCGGCGCCGTCGATGATGTCGTCGGCGTGACCCACCAGCGTGGCGCGGGCGCGCGCCAGTTGCGGGTTCTGATGCGCGAGCTTCAAGAGGTCATTGACGATGGCGCGGCTGGCGGCGCGATCGTCGCTGAGCAACACCGCGGCGGCGCGCTGGTGCAGCTTCTCGATGGCGGCAAGCCTCGCCAGCCCGAACGCTTCGCGCGCGATCACAACCGTCAACGCCAGCGCGGCGGCGACGGCAAACGCCAGCGCGACGTAACCCATTGTCTGGCTGCGCGCGAACAGATCCTCGATCAGGTTGACAACGCCGAGCCCGAGGCCGAGCAACACCAGCCCGCCGGTGGCGGTCCAGAACAGCGTGCCCCAGCGGAAGCCGCGCCTGGCCGGGACCAGCGGCCTGTCGATCGGCACCGGCAATTGCGCAGGGTCGGGCTCCGGCGTGATGTGCACCGTGCCGCGCGCGGGGCGGCTGGCATCATCCGGATCCATCACGATCACGCCGGGATCGTCGAGCTTGAACGTCGCCGGCCGCCGATGGGGCGTCTTCTCGCTCATTGCAGTTTGTCTCCGATCAGGAACTGGAGGGCGCGGTCAAGGCGGATGTGAGGCAGAGCCGGTTCTTCGCCGCCTTCGCGCTGCAGCAGCGGCGGCCGGAAGCGCAGGAAGCGATAGTCGGCCTTTTCGGAAGGCGTGCTGGAGAGGCCGCGGAACGTGCCCTTGAACAGTTCCTCGGGATCGCTGGGCAGGTCACCCGGAAAGGTCGCCACCTCGGTCTCGCCGTCGAACGTATCGCCATTGGCGACTTCGCCTGAGGCGGGCGTGCCGAGCAGCGAGGGCAGTTTTTCCCGGCCGCGCGCGACCATCGCCTCACGGGTGGCGCGCACCGCGGCCAGCGCGACAACGTCGATGGCGGCACCGGCATATTCGGCGCGGTCGGCCGCCTTGGCCACGGCACGGCGCAATATGGCTTCGAGCCGGTCATGGCTCGAATGATGCAAATGATCAGCCTTGGTCGCGGCAAACAGAATGCGATCGATCCGCGGCCGGAACAGATTGCTCAGAATCGTGCTGCGGCCGATCCGGAAACAATCGAGAATACCGGCGAGCGCGGCTTCCAGGTCGTGCAGCGCCTCCGGTCCGGCGTTGAAGGCGGCGAGCGCATCGACCAGCACGATCTGGCGATCGAGCCGCGCGAAATGATCGCGGAAGAACGGCCGCACCACGACGTCCTTGTAGGCCTCGTAACGCCGCCGCATCATCGCCCACAGCGAGCCGTCAGGCGCAGTGCCGTCGATTGGCACGTCGAGCGGCGCAAAGGTCAGCGCCGGCGAGCCTGCGAGATTGCCCGGCATCAGGAAACGTCCTGGCGGCAGCAGGCTCATCGCAAAGCGCTCGTCGCGGCAGGCGCGTAAGTAATCGGTGAACAGCTTTGCAGCCATGCGCGCCGCCGGTTCGTCCTCGCGGGCCTCGGCGTTCAGCGTCGCCAGCTGTTCGTGCCACGGCGTGGCGAGCTTTTCGCGCGGTCCCTCGCGCGAGAGGGCAAGACTCTCGGCAGACCATTGCTCGAAACTCTTGTTGAGCAGCGGCAGGTCGAGCAGCCATTCGCCGGGATAGTCGACGATATCAAGCGTCAGCGTGCGGTCGGATCCGTTCTGGCGCTGATAGTCCATCACCAGTCGTAACTCGCTGATGTCGACGGTGGAGGCCGGCCAGCGCCGCTCCTCGATCAGGGTGCGGACGTGGTTCTCGTAATCGAAGCGCGGCACCGCATCATCAGGCTGCGGCTCGAGCCGGGCGCGGGCGATGCGCCCGGTCGCATACGCTTCGAACACCGGAAAACGGCCGCCGCGGGTGAGGCCATGGATCAGCGCCGTGATGAACACGGTCTTGCCGGCGCGGGACAGGCCGGTGACGCCGAGCCGCACCGTCGGGTGGAAGAAGCTGTCGCCGTAATCGAGCAGCGCCCGCGCCGACAGCCGCGCTTCCTCGACGATATCCTGAAAACTGGGGGCCATGCGGTCGTGGAAGGCTCGGTGAGAGGGCAATGAGACAATGGGCGGGCGATCACCCGCAAAAGTGGCGATTGGCGGGCCAAAATCAAGCTTCAGTTGCGATGGCGGCCGAGGGATCGGGCAGCGCATTGACGATCCTGGGGGCACGTTTTATCGCTCCGTGACAATTTTCCGGGCGAGGCTTACGTTTCCGATCCGGGTTCAGTTGAAAACAGTAATCAAGGGGAGAACGGCCATGCAGGTGACCGGAAAAGTCGTGGTTGTCACCGGCGGCGCCAGCGGCATCGGCCGGGCGCTGTGCGAAGCCTTCCACCGTGCGGGCGCGGCCAAGGTCGTGGTCGCCGACATTAATCCGGACGGCGCGCGAACCGTCGCCACGCCGATCAATGGCGCGGCCTTCAAGTGCGATGTCGGCAAGGAAAAGGATGTCCTGCACGTCATCGAGGAGACCGAGAAGCAATTCGGCCCGATAGCGTTGTTCTGTTCCAACGCCGGCATCGGCGGCGGCTTCGATCCGCTGTCCACCAACGCGGGCGGAACTTCGGATGAGCCCTGGTCGCGAAGCTGGGCCGTTCACGTCATGGCGCATGTCTATGCCGCGCGGCACCTGATCCCGCGCATGAAGGCGCGCGGCGGCGGCTATTTCCTCAACACGATTTCTGCGGCGGGACTTCTGTCGCAGGTCGGTAGCCCGGCCTATTCGACCACCAAACATGCGGCCGTGGGCTTTGCGGAGAATCTCGCGATCTCGCACAAGGCCGACGGCATCAAGGTGTCGATCCTGTGTCCGCAGGGCGTCGATACCGCGATGCTCAGGTCGATTCCCAAGGGCCCGCAATCCGGCGACGGCGACCTGTCGGCGGAACAGGTGGCGCAGGATGTGCTCGCGGGCCTGGAGCAGGAAACCTTTGCGATTTTGCCGCACCCGCAGGTGCTGGGTTACATGCGCAAGAAGACGGAGAACTACGATCGCTGGATATCAGGCATGGCGAAGATCCAGGCCAAGATGCGGGAAGCGTATGGGAAGTGAGGGAGGTCTTCCTCCGTCATTGCGAGCGCAGCGAAGCAATCCAGAGCTCGGCAAAGAAAGAATGGATTGCTTCGTCGCAAGTGCTCCTCGCAATGACGCGGAGAGAGGGGCGCCCTAATCCTTCTTCGTGTAAAGCAGCGGCACCGCCGAATCCACCATCACCTCGATCAGGCTGGCACCCTCATGCGCCAGCCCGCGCTTCAGCGCAGCGCCGAGCTCCGATGCCTTGCTGACGCGGACCGCGTGACACCCCATGCCCTCGGCGATTTTCACAAAATCAATGTCGGGCAGTTCGAGGCCGGGCACGTTGCGGACCTGCATCACCTGACTGAACGAGCGCATCGCGCCGTAGCCGGAATTGTTGATCACCACCACCGTTAGCGGCAGCTTGCGCTGGGCCGCGGTCCACAGCGCCTGGATCGAATACATCGCCGAGCCGTCGCCGATCAGGCAGACGGTGCGCACATCGGGACGCCCCAGCGATATTCCGACCGCGGCGGGCAGGCTGTAGCCGAGGCCGCCGCTCGCCATGGTGTAGAAACTGTCCTGGCCGCGCATCGGCATGAATTTCTGCATCGCCGGGCGGTGCGACGGCGCTTCCTCGACCAACGCGGCATCCTTGGGCATGGCGTGGAACAGCGTATCCAGCAGGAATTCGGTGGGGATCGGATCCGCAGCCAAAGGCGCGGGAAGCAGCGCGCGGCCGGCAGGGATCACGCGCTTGGTCTCGGGCAACAGTTCCAGCAGCATCGTCAGCGCCGGCTTCATCGTCGCGACGATACTGGTGCCTGACGGCGTCACCGCCGCCGCGGTCGGATCGTCGGTGATCTGGAAGATCGTGGTGGCGCCATCGAAGATCGCGGCGTGGCCTTCGACATGGAAGGTGAAAATTGGCGCGCCGATCACGACCACGAGGTCGTGGTCGCGCAGCGCGTCGGAAACCTGTCCCGGCGAGGCATGCAAAAAGCCTGCGAATTGCGGATGACGCTCCGGAAACGAACAGCGCGCCGAGAACGGGCTGACCCACACCGCGGCGCGGGCTTTCTCCGCCACGCGCACCATCAGGTCGACGGCCTCCGCGCGATCGACGCTGGGGCCAACGACGAGGGCAGGGCGTTTGCTGTCGGCGAGCGCTGATACCAGCGCCTTCATCGCAGCCGGATCAGGCCCGAGCTCGCGGCTGACCTGGCGCGCCTCGACCGGCTGTGTCGGGCGCGTCCAGTCGTCGACCGGCACCGAGACGAAGGTCGGTCCGCACGGCGGCTGCATCGCGACGTAGTAGGCGCGCGCGATCGCGGCCGGCACGTCCTCGGGCCGCGCCGGCTCGATGCTGTATTTCACGTAAGGCTGCGGAAACTCCGTCGCCCGTTCGGCAAACAGGAACGGCAGCATCGGCATGATCGAGCGCGCCTGCTGGCCGGCGGTAATGACGATCGGCGTCTGGTTGCGGTAGGCGTTGAAGATGTTGCCGAGCGCATTGCCGACGCCGGCGGCGGAATGCAGGTTGACGAAGCCGGCATTGCGGGTCGCCTGCGCATAGCCGTCGGCCATGCCGACCACGGAGGCTTCGTGCAGCCCCAGCACGTAATCGATGTCGTCAGGCCAGTCGCTCAGGAACGGCAATTCGGTCGAGCCGGGATTGCCGAACACTTTCTTGACGCCGAACGCGCGCAGCAGGTTGAAGGTGGCGTCCTTGACGGTGGTGGATTTGGTCTTGGAAGAATTTTGAGACAACGTCGGGCCCTCAGAAAGGGAAACCGTCATTCCGGGATGGTCCGCAGGACCAGACCCGGAATCTCGAGATTCCGGGTTCGATGCTTTGCATCGCCCCGGAATGACGTCAACCCTTCACCACGTCGCCGACCCCTTCATGGTCGGCTGGCCGTCCGAATTGGCGGTCCACAGTTCCAGGCCGGCGCCGGTGTCGTTGGCATTGACCGAGAATTCGCTGCCTTCGAACAGCGGCTGCACGCCGCGATAACCAAGTTTCTTCGGCGCCGCCCCGCCGTGCAGTTTGGCGGCGAACTCCACGATCAGGGCCGCCTGCAGCGGACCGTGGAACACCAGCCCCGGATAGCCCTCGACCTTGGTGACGTAGTCGCGGTCGTAATGGATGCGGTGGCCGTTGAAAGTCAGCGCCGAGTAACGAAACAGCAGCACGGGATCGGCCATGTGGCTTTCGCGGTGCTTTGCGACCGGTGGCGGCGAAGGGGCCTTGGCAGAGGCGGCCGGCGCCGCGCCCGACAGGTCGCGATAGACGATGTCCTGGCGCTCGCGGATCGCAACGCCGCGCGAGGTTGTGATGATGTGCTCGACCGCGACAAAACATAACGCGCCGGTGCTGCCGGTCTTCATGGTGACGTCGGCAATACGCGAGGTACGCTTCGCGTCATCGCCGACGCGCAACGCATCAAGGAATTCGAGTTCGCCGCCGGCCCACATCCGGCGCGGCAGCGGCACCGGCGGCAGGAAGCCGCCGCGGGTTGGATGGCCGTCCGGGCCCAGCTGCGACATCGGAAACACCGGCTGCGCCAGGCACCAATGCGTGGTCCAGGGCGCGGCGTCGCCGGTTTTGGGTTCGCCGATCTCCTGAAACAGCGTCGCGCGCAAACCCTTGACGAGTTGCCCGGTGACGATGTCGGAGGCTTCGGTGGTTTTTCCGATCCAGCCGCGCAAATGATCGAGGTCGAGTTTTTCCGTCATGACGATTTGGCCCGTGCAGAAGCTTTGGGGAGTTCGACGTGCTCGCCGATCGCGGGCACCGCGCCGTAACGCCTGTTCTCGCCGACGAAGATCGCGGCGGGCGCGGCGTAGCTCACCTTGCCCTTCGGCGTATCGACCTCGATGCGGCGCAGATGGGGATGGGTGGCAAGGTCGGCCATGGTGTTGACCTCGGCAAACGCGATGTCGGCGTCGGCCAGCCGCTTCAGGAGATCGACGCGATCCATCGTGGCAAAACTGTCGGCCACGATCTGGTCGGTGACGGCGCGATTCCTGACGCGCTCGACCATGTTGGCCAGGCGGGGATCATTGGGTAGGTCGGGCTGGTCCAGCACCTCGGCGCAGAGCTTCTTCCACTCGCGCTCGCTCTGGATCGAGATCAGGATGCCCTTGCCGTCCTTGGACTGGAATACGCCGTAGGGCGCAATGGAAGGATGCGCCAGCGCCATCCGTTTCGGCGGATTGCCGGCTTCCGAATTGATCAGCGGCACCGCCATCCAGTCGGCCATCACGTCGAACATCGAGATCCTTATATCGGCGCCCTTGCCGGTGCGCCCCCGCGCGATCAGCGCTTCAAGGATGGAAGCATGCGCGGTGGCGCCGGTCGCGATATCGACGACGGAAATGCCGACGCGGGACGGGCCTTCCGGCCCGCCGGTGATCGAGGCGAGACCGCTCTCGGCCTGGATCAGGAGGTCATAGGCCTTGCGGTCGGCGTAAGGGCCGTCATCGCCATAGCCTGATATGGTGCAGCAGATCAGCGCCGGATAATCTTTTCGCAGGCGCTCCAGCGAGAAGCCAAGCTTGTCCATCGAGCCGGGCTTGAGGTTTTGCAGCAGCACGTCGGCGCTCGCGATCAGCTCTTCCATCGCCGCACGGCCCTCCTTGGTCGCGAGATCCACGACGACGGAATTCTTGCCGCGGTTGAGCCAGACGAAATAGCTGCTCTGTCCCTTCGCCGCGGCGTCATAGCCGCGGGCAAAATCACCCTCGGGGCGTTCCACCTTGATGACATGGGCGCCGGCATCCGCCAGCCGCGAGCTGCAAAACGGCGCAGCGACCGCCTGTTCGACGGCGACGACGATCAATCCCTCTAACGGCAGCATTATGTGTTCTCAGTAGGAGCGGGGCATGCCGAGCACGTGCTCGGACACGAACGACAGGATGAGATTGGTCGAGATCGGCGCCACCTGATAGAGCCGCGTCTCGCGGAACTTGCGCTCGACGTCGTATTCCTCGGCGAATGCAAAGCCGCCATGGGTCTGCACGCAGGCATTGGCGGCTTCCCAGGAGGCGTCGGCTGCCAGCATCTTGGCCATGTTGGCTTCGGCGCCGCAATCGAGCCCGGCTTCATATTTGCGGGTGGCTTCCTTCACCATCAGTTCGGCCGCGCGCATCTGCGCATAGGCCTTGGCGATCGGGAACTGAACGCCCTGATTCTGGCCGATCGGACGGCCGAACACCACGCGCTCCTTGGCATAGGCGGTGGCTTTCGCGATGAACCATTTGGCGTCGCCGATGCATTCCGCGGCAATCAGGATGCGTTCGGCGTTCATGCCGGACAGGATGTAGCGGAAACCCTTGCCTTCCTCGCCGATCAGGTTTTCGGCGGGCACCCGCATGTCCGTGAAGAACACTTCTGTGGTGGCGTGGTTCATCATGGTGCGGATCGGGCGGATTTCCAGGCCGTTGCCCTTCGCTTCGCGCATGTCGACGATGAACACCGACAGACCATCGGTGCGCTTCTTGGCATCCTCCTTCGGAGTGGTGCGCGCCAAGAGGATCATGAGGTCGGAATATTCGGCGCGGCTGGTCCAGATCTTCTGGCCGTTGACGATGTAGCCATTGTTGCCGTCGCGCTTGGCAAAGGTCTTCAGCGAGGAGGTATCCGTGCCGCTGGTGGGCTCGGTGACACCGAACGCCTGCAGCCGCAATTCGCCGCTGGCGATCTTGGGCAGCCACTTTGCCTTCTGCTCGTCGCTGCCGTGCCGCAGCAGCGTGCCCATCGTGTACATCTGGGCGTGGCAACCGCCGCCATTGCATCCGGCGCGCTGGATTTCTTCGAGGATCGCGGCCGCCGCGGACAGTTTCAGCCCGGCGCCATTGTATTCCTCGGGGATCAGCACCGAGAGGTAGCCGGCCTGCGTCAGCGCATCGACGAACTCGCTCGGATATTTCATCTCGCGGTCGAGCTTGCGCCAGTATTCGCCGGGGAACTGGGCGCAGAGTTTCGCGACCGCATTGCGGATGTCGGCGTACTCGTCGGGTTGTTCGTGTGCGGTCATTTGAAGTGCCGTCGTTGTGATTGGGGATGGGCTTGCAGTTGTGAAACCACCGTGAAGTCCCTATGCTCAATTGTTATAGCGTATTAACTTGCATTCCAAGATTGGCAAGCATGGATTTCCGACAGCTGAGGACGTTCAGTTGCGTGGCTGAACTCGGAAGCCTCAGCAAGGCCTCCGACACGTTGCGGGTCGCGCAGCCGGCGCTCAGCCGCCAGATCAAGCTGCTCGAACACGAACTGCGCGCCGAACTGTTTACCCGCAACGGCCGCGGCATGGTGCTGACCGAAGCGGGCCGTCTGCTGCTGGCGCGGACCGCCGGCATCGTCCGTCAAATCGATCAAATTCGCGACGATATCCAGTCCTCCGGCGGGCCGCCGTCCGGGCGGGTGGTGCTGGGGCTGGTTCCAACGGTGAGCTGCGTGATCTCGGCGCGCCTCGCCCGCCGCACCGTCGAAAGCTATCCGGGCATCTCGCTTTGCATCGTCGAGAGCTACAGCGGACATCTGATCGAGTGGTTGCACCGCGGCCAGATGGATCTCGCCGTGATCTACGGACCGTCGGCCGATCTGCACCTCACCGTGCAACACCTCGGCCGCGACAAGATCGTCGCCGTCGGCCCGCGCGGTTGCGGGCTGACGCGCAAAAAGCAAGTCGATATCGGCTGGCTGCTGCGGCAGCGGCTGGTGTTGCCCAGTCATTCGCACGGGCTCCGGACGCTGATCGAGCATGCGGCGGCAAAGAAGAAACTGAAGCTCGATGTCCAGGTCGAGGCGGATTCCTTTCGCGTCCTGACCAGCCTGGTCGAGGAGGGCCTCGGATACGCCCTGCTGCCGCCGTCCTCGCTGCGCGCGGAAGTCGCCGACGGCCGGCTGGAAGTCGCCACCATTTCCAAACCGGCGCCGATGCGCGAACTCACCATCGCTTCCCCTATCGAGCATCCCGGTTCGACCGCCATCACGCTCGTCACTGATCTGCTCCGCAAGGAAGTCGAGGCCTGCCGCAAGGAAGGCCTCTGGGATATCCAGGTCGGCTGAACCACTGGCACCTCCGTCATCCTGAGGTGCGCGCTCTTGCGCGCCTCGAAGGATAGACGGCCCGTGGCCCATCCTTCGAGGCTCGTCCAGCGGTGCAAGTGCACCGCTGGGCTCGCACCTCAGGATGACGGCGAGCGCGCTGCTAGCACCAAGCGGCATCACCACCTACGTAACCGCAAACCCCAGATTTTCCCGGAACCGGTTTTTCAGGAACACGCCGTCGCGCGGTGGCAGCGCGCGATCGACATGGCCGGTGGCTATACGAATGCGCGCCAGCCGCGGCCCGGCGTCGATGCGCTGCAGCGTGGGCCGATAATCATTGATGCCCTTGATGTCGGTAATCTCGGTGACCGAGCGAAAGCCTGCGCCGGTCGCGATCACGTCGAGCTGGGCGCCGAGGCCGGAATGGCTGACCTGCATGCCGGTCTCGCCAAAATGGCCGTTGTCGAGAATGACGATGGTCAGATTGCCAGGCGTCTTGGTCGCGATCGTCAGCAGGCTGCCGATCCCCATCAACTGCTCGCCGTCGCCGGTGACGACGGCGACCGGCCGCTTCGGCTGCGCGAGCGCAAGCCCAAGGCCGACCATGCCGGCTCCGCCCATCGCGCCCCACAAATAGAAATTGCCGGGATGCTCACCGGCATCGAACACGTCATAGGATGCCGAGCCGAGCCCGGTCACCAGAAGCAGATCCTTGCGATCGGCGAGCAGTGCCTTGACGGCCTCGCGGCGACCAAGCGTGAAATTCTGGACCATCACTTCGTCTCCGTCCATTTCTTGCGGCCGAGCATACGCTGCGAAATCAGCACCGCGATCTGCTGGTCGCTCTCGAACGCCAGCGAGCAGGCTGCCGAAATAACCTCTTCCGCGTCTTCAGGCCGCTCGAGCCGGAACACGGTGATACCCATGATTTCGAACGCCTGCGGCGTCGCTTTGCCCATCGGGATCTGCCACGGGTTGAATTCGGCCCATTCGCCGCGCATCGTCACCAATGTCAGGAACGGCAGGCGGCAGCTCGCGGCCAGCGAGAACATGTTCACGCAATTGCCGACGCCGCTCGACTGCATCAACAGCACCGAGCGGTCGCCGCCGAGCCAGGCGCCGGCGGACAGCGCAACGCCTTCCTCTTCGGTGGTCAGCACGGTGGTCTGGATCGCGGGATCGGCGTGGGACAGCTCGATCAGCCGGGAGTGGCCGGCATCAGGAACATAGGAGATCTGTGCAACGCCATGCGCTTTCAGCGTCTTGTAGATCTGCAGCGGCCAGCTTTGGCCGGCCTGGGTATCGTCTTTGGTGTCATCGCTGACAGCAACATCGTTCATGGCAGCCTCGGTTCAGGGTCACGTCTCCCGCGTGACCACGCCCAAGGTTTAGCCCAGAAGAGCGCGGTGCGGCCTTCTCATCTGGTTCAAGCTGCCATGCCGCGATGTTATAGGGGCGCCGGTAAAGCCTTTGGCGTTGGTAGCCTCGGCGAGATCAGGCGAATTGAGCTCGTTCAGGAAATCCGCACCGGCAGGGATTCGATGCCGCGCACAAAACTGGAATAGACCCGCTTCGGCTCGCCGACCACCTCGATGCGATCGAACCGCTTCAGCATCTCCTGCCACACGATTTTTAGTTGCAGCTCGGCCAGCCGCATGCCGACGCAGCGGTGAATGCCGAAGCCGAACGAAAGGTGGGTGCGGGGCCGGGCGCGGTCGATGATGAACTCGTCGGGCTTCTCGATGCCCTCTTCGTCGCGGTTGCCGGAGACGTACCACATCACGACGCGGTCACCCTTTGCGATCTTCTTGCCGCCGATTTCGGTATCGACCAGCGCGGTGCGCCGCATATGCGCCAGCGGCGTCTGCCAGCGGATCACTTCCGGCACCATGCTGTCGATCAATGCCGGATTGTCGCGCAGCTTCTGATACTGCTCGGGATGCTCGTTCAGCGCCAGCACCGAACCGCTCATGGTGTTGCGGGTGGTGTCGTTGCCGCCGACGATCAAGAGGATGATGTTGCCCATCAGATTATCGGGGTCCATGTGCCGCGTCGCTTCGCTATGGGCCATCATGGAGAGCAGATCGTTGCGCGGCTCGCTGTTGACGCGCTCATTCCAGAGCTTTGAGAAATAGGCGTAGCATTCGTCCATTTCCTGGCGTCGCTGTTCCGGCGATTCCACAACGCCGCTCTTGGGCAGCGCGGTCGAGACGTCGGACCACCGCGTCAGCTTGCGCCGTTCTTCCCAGGGGAAGTCGAACAGCGTTGCCAGCATCTGGGTGGTCAGTTCGATCGAGACGCGGTCGACGAAATTGAAGGTCTCGTTGCGCGGCAGATTATCCAGCACCTTGCAGGCGCGCTCGCGGATCAGTTTTGCCAGCTCGTCGAGATGCGTCGGCGTGAACATCGGCGACACCGTCTTGCGCTGCGCCGAGTGCCGCGGCTGATCCATCGCGATGAAGCTCGGATAATCATAGCCGGGCGGCACGTCACGGATCGAGATGCCGCCGAGGGTGGAGTCCGAGGAGAACATGCCGTGGTTGGTGTCGACATGCATGATGTCGTTGTATTTGGTCACCGACCAGTACGGCTCGATCGGCGCGTTAGTGCAGTAATGCACCGGCTCTTCCTTGCGCAGCCGCTCGAACCACGGCCACAACGTATCGTTCTGGAACAGCTTTGGCGCACCCGGGTGAAATTCGCTGAGCGGCGTCGAATAGGCCTCCTCGCGCGCGGCGCGCAGGAGCTCTTGTCTGTCGCCTCGGATCGCGGTCAGGACGTTCATCGTAATCCCTGGGTGCAAGGAAACGCAATAGGAAATGTATTAGACTATAACTTGCAGACGCTCGATGCGCAAAGCCCGTGCCGATTTGGGCGGAACTGCTGGCCTAGCCGACGATACGGGCGGGCAGGGTCTCGTAACCCTTGACAAAGCTTGAATAAACCCGCTTCGGCTCATCCATCACCTCGATCTTGTCGAAGCGCTTGAGAATCTCTTCCCAGATAATCTTCAATTGCAGTTCCGCCAGCCGCAAGCCGACGCAGCGGTGGATACCGAAGCCGAAGGAGATGTGGGTACGGGGCCGGGCGCGGTCGATGATGAACTCGTAGGGGCGATCGATCACCTCTTCGTCGCGGTTGCCCGAGACGTACCACATCACGACCTTGTCGCCCTTCTTGATCTGCTTGCCGCGGAACTCGATATCCTCGAGCGCGGTGCGCCGCATATGCGCCAGCGGCGTCTGCCAGCGGATCACCTCGGGAACGAAACTGTCGATCAGCGCGGGATTGTCGCGCAGCTTGCTGTACTGATCCGGATTCTTGGCGAGCGCATAGATGCTGCCCGACAGCGTGTTGCGGGTGGTGTCATTACCGCCGACGATCAAGAGGATCAGGTTGCCGAGGAAATTCTTCGGGTCCATGTCGCGCGTGGCTTCGCTGTGCGCCATCATCGACAGCAGATCGCTCTTCGGCGGCTGGTTGATCCGGTCCTTCCAGAGCGTGGCGAAGTAGGTCGCACATTCCAGGAGCTCGGCCTGCCGCGCCTCTTCGGTGGCGACGAGGCCGCCGGGCCCGGGTATCGTCGTCGCAATGTCGGACCAGCGGGTCAGCTTGCGGCGGTCCTCCCAGGGGAAGTCGAACAGCACCGCGAGCATCTGCGTGGTGAGCTCGATCGAGACCCGGTCGACCCAGTCGAACACTTCGCCTCGCGGCAGATTGTCGAGGCATTCGGCCGACCGCTTGCGGATGTTGATCGCAAGCTGGTCGAGATGGGTCGGCGTGAACATCGGCGCCACGGTCTTGCGCTGCGCCGAGTGGCGCGGCTGGTCCATGGCGATGAAGCTTTCGCGGCGCAGATCGGTTGCGACGTCGCGGATGGTGATGCCGCCGAGATAGGCCGCCGACGAGAACACCGCGTGGTTGGTCTCGATGTCCATGATGTCGTTGTATTTGGTGATCGACCAATACGGCCCGAACATGCTGTCCTTGCAGTAATGCACCGGCGCTTCGCGGCGCAGCCGGTCGAAATACGGCCAGAACGTATCGGTCTTGAACAATTCGGGATCGCCGGGGTCGAACTCGGCCAGCGGCAGCGAATAAGCGCGCTCGCGTGCGGCCTTTTGCCGGGAGTCCAGTTCAATGGAATCCTGGGTGAGTTCGATGGTTCCCTGCATGGAGCGGCTCCCTGATTGTTCTCCGCGCGCCGGGATTCGCCCGGTGGCGGTAGTTTGGGCCGATTACAGCCGTTCGTACGTGCCGGAGCAAGGGACAGTTTTGATGCTTCGGCCGCATTGAACTTTACACCCGGTCGGGTCCGATACGGAGCCGTATCATTCCCCGTGACAAGCGCGCCTGCAGGGGTTAAGGCTTATCCCAATAACGATATTTCGCCGGAGGTCGCCCGACCATGATTCCCAATTCGTACCGGATGTTCAATTTCGATCTCGGTGAAACCGCGGATGCCATTCGCGAAACCGTGTTTGCCTTTTCGAGCAAGGAGATCGCGCCGCGCGCGGCCGAAATCGACAAGAGCAACCAGTTTCCAAGGGATCTCTGGCCCAAGATCGGCGCGCTCGGCCTGCACGGCATTACCGTCGAGGAGGAATATGGCGGCACCGGGCTCGGCTATCTCGAGCACTGCATCGCGGTCGAGGAAATGTCGCGGGCATCAGCGGCGGTCGGTCTTTCGTACGGCGCGCATTCCAACCTCTGCGTCAACCAGATCCGCCGCAACGGCAACGACGCGCAGAAACGCAAATATCTGCCGAAACTGATCTCGGGCGAACATGTCGGATCATTGGCGATGTCGGAGCCGGATTCCGGCTCCGACGTGGTGTCGATGAAGACGCGCGCGGACAAGAAGGGCGACCGCTTCGTGCTGACCGGCAGCAAGATGTGGATCACCAACGGCCCGGTCGCCGACACGCTGGTGGTCTATGCCAGGACCGACGCCAATGCCGGCCCGCGCGGCATCACCGCTTTCATCATCGAAAAGGGCATGAAGGGATTTTCGACCGCGCAAAAGCTCGACAAGCTCGGCATGCGCGGCTCCGATACCTGCGAACTGGTGTTCGACAATTGCGAAGTGCCGGAAGAGAACGTGCTCAGCGAAGTCGGCCGCGGCGTCAACGTCCTGATGTCGGGCCTCGATTATGAACGCGCGGTGCTGGCCGCAGGTCCCATCGGCATCATGCAGGCCTGCATGGACGTGGTGCTGCCTTACGTGCATGAGCGCAAGCAGTTCGGCCAGCCGATCGGCACCTTCCAGCTGGTGCAGGGCAAGATCGCCGACATGTACACCACGATGAACGCCTCGCGCGCTTATGTGTATGCGGTGGCGAAAGCCTGCGACCGCGGCGAGACCACGCGCGAGGACGCCGCCGGCGCCATCCTCTATGCCGCCGAAAAGGCGACGCAATGCGCGCTCGACGCCATCCAGCTGCTCGGCGGCAATGGCTACATCAACGACTATCCGACCGGCAGGCTGTTGCGCGACGCCAAGCTCTACGAAATCGGCGCCGGAACCAGCGAAATCCGGCGCATGCTGATCGGGCGGGAGCTGTTCGACAAGTCAGCGTAAGTGAACCGGATCACACTCCAGCCGACAAATTCGTGTAAACCGACTTGTTGCCCGCTGCCTTGGAGTTGACCCGTGAACGAGATGAGTTGGACCCCGCTCGGGCCGCCATCGCTACCGCCGCTGCCGAAACCGCCGCCGATGCCAGTGGGGTTTTCCGGCAAGCGTGATGAATTCTTTCACCTGGTGAAGCGCGGCGCCGGGCTGGAATTGGTCACGCTGGGCTTCTACCGCTTTTGGCTCACCACCGACGTCCGCCGCCATCTCTGGAGCAATACCCAGATCGACGGCGATGGCGCCGAATATACCGGCCGGGGCCGGGAATTGTTGATCGGGTTCCTGGTTGCACTCGCGATCCTGGTGCCGATCTATCTGGCCTACTTTCTCGCCGGCCTCGAAGCCGAGCATTACAAGGCGTTCGCCAGCATTCCCCTGGTCGCCTTCTTCTATCTGTTCGGGCAGTTTGCGATCTTTCGCGCCCGCCGCTATCGCCTGACGCGCACGGTGTGGCGCGGCGTTCGGTTCTGGATGAGTGGCTCGGGCTGGATCTATGCCTTGCAGGCGTCGCTGTGGGGCCTGCTGTCGATGGCGACCCTTGGCCTGGCGCTGCCATGGCGCACGGCGGCGCTCGAGCGCTACAAGATGCGCCATTCATATTACGGCGATCTGCAGGGAAGCTTCCAGGGAAGCGGCTGGGAGTTCTTCAAACGCGGCTGGTGGCTGTGGTTGCTCGCACCGATGGCATTCCTGATGCCGCTGCTCGCACCCTTCATCTACGGCGCGTTCAAGGCGGTGGAATGGCGCTGGTGGCTGTCCGGCATCCGGATCGGCGGGGTGCGCCTCGAATCGGAATTGCCGCGCAGCCGGCTGATCGGCCTGTACTGGAAGGTGGTCGGCTGGATCGTCCTGCTCGGGTTCGTTTTCACGGTCTACCTCGCAGCTGCCGCGGCGCTGGTTGCCAGCATGAGCGGCGAGGGATTTGGCGAGTTCTTCAAGTCGCAGGAATTTTCGCAGAGCATCCTGTTGCTGGTGCTCGCAGGCATCGGCTACCTGATGTTCGCACTGGCGCTCAACGTCGTGATCCGCGTCTATCTGATGCGCGATCTCTGGGTGCGGGTGTTGGAATCGATCAACATCCACGGCATTGAATTGGTCGCCAATGTTTCGGCAAGGGGTGAACTGGCCAATGCGCTTGGTGAAGGTTTTGCTGATGGCCTCGACGTCGCGGGCTTCTAGCTCATGACTGGTATGGCTATGGATAGCGACGCTCCCGGTACCCCGAAATCGCCATCGGGCGGTTCGGCGATCTATTTCGACGGCAAGTCGAACCAGCGGCGCGCGGTCATGCTGCATTTTGCTGACCGGCTGGAAATCCGCGACGGCGAAACGACCCTTGCTGCATGGGCTTATGCCGATATGCGCCGCGCCGACGGTCCCTCCGGCGTGCTGCGCCTCAGTGCCCTGACGGGACCGGCGCTGGCGCGCCTGGAGGTTCGCGATGCCGCGGTCGCGGCCGACCTGGTCTCCCGTTGCGCAACGCTGGATGACAACACGCCGGGCCGCCGCGGTGTCGCCGCGATCGTCGGCTGGTCGCTCGCCGCCACGGTTTCGATCATCGCGGTGGTATTGTTCGGTGTCCCGCTCGCCGCCGATCGTTTGGCGCCGCTGGTGCCGGAGGCCTTTGAACGGCGGCTCGGCGAGGCCGCCGACAGTCAGGTCAAGACGCTGTTCGACGCCAAGGTCTGCGACAATGCGGCCGGACAGAAAGCCTTCGTCAAGCTGATGACCGCGATACGCGAATCCGCCGGGATGGATACGGCCGTTCAATCCAGCGTGCTGTCTTCGGCGGTGCCCAATGCCTTCGCGCTGCCGGGCGGCAGGGTTTACATGTTCAACGGATTGCTGGCGAAAGCCGAGAACGCCGACGAGATCGCGGGCGTGCTGGCGCACGAACTCGGCCATCACAAGCATCGCGACAACATGCGCGGATTGATCCGCGATGGCGGCACGTCGTTTCTGATCGGGTTGCTGTTCGGCGACATCACCGGCTCCAGCGCCCTGATCTTTGCCTCGCGCTCGCTGGTCACCTCGTCGCATTCGCGCGAGGCCGAGCAGGATGCCGACGGCTTCTCGATCGACGTCATGCACAGGCTGGGCCGGCCGACCAAGCCGATGGGCGAGTTGCTCGTCCGCGTCACCGGCAAGGGAGGCAAGGGCCTCTCCATCATCTCCAGCCATCCGATGAGCGAGGATCGGCTGACGCGGATGACCCGGGAAGACCGGCCGGCCAGCAAGCCGCCGCTGCTGACGCCGGAGGAATGGCGAGCGCTGAAATCGATCTGCGATTCCGATGGCAAGATCTGACGGCTAATTCGGCGGGGCTGGTTATCTTCGCGCGCTTTTCCGCGACCTTGGCACGGCCACCGGCGCGGGCAGGGCATTGGTCGGCTTCAAATCCCACACCGCCTGCATGGCCGAGAAGGCGTGCGAAATCACCGGTTCGTTCCGCCGCGATGTCAGGCAGGCGAAGCTGAGGTCGCAAATCACCGTCACCTTGTCGGCGATCACGAAGTTCCGCTTGCGGGTGATGCGATCGAGGGTGCAGTCGCGCGCGAGGCTGAGGCAGATGCCGGATTCGACGAAGTCGATCATGGCCTCTTCCTGGTCGGCATAGGCCACGCGCTTCGGCAGCGAACCCATGGGGCGAAAGATGTTGTCGAGCAGGCGCCGATGCGCCGAGTGCGGTGGCGTCGCGAGCCACGGCAGGCCGATCAGGTCGGGCCAGTCCTTGCCGATCACCCGGTCGCTCCATTCCGCTGGGGCAATCACCCGGTACGGGTAGCTCATCAGCGGCGCGAGCTGGTACTTTCCGTCGTCGATGTGGCGCTCGGAGAAGCTCGGGAACGACAGGGACTCCGGAGGTGTGGCGTCGACATAATATCCGACGTCGAGGTCGCCCCTGCCGATCTGCGCCAGCACGTCGTCGCTCATGCCGTAGCGCAGGAAGACTTCGGTCTGTTTCAAGGAAGTGGCGAGGCTCCGCACGAAAGGTCCAAGCCGGATGAACTCGGGATCCAGGATCGTGCCGACCCGAAGCGATCCCCGTACCGACTCGCGCAGGGAATCCGCCATCGTCTTGAAGTCCGACGAGGCCGATATCGCCTTGTGCGCCAGCGGCAGCAGGGCGGCGCCGGCTTCGGTCAGGGTAAAGCCGCCCGGTGTTCGGTTGAAAAGCAGCAGGCCGGTACTTTCCTCCAGCCCTTTTAGCTGCAAACTGACGGCCGGCTGGGTCAGGTTCAGCAAACCGGCCGCGCGCGACACAACGCCCTCGCGCGCTACGGTAATGAAGCAGCGCAGGGCCTGGGTACGGGGGAGGTCATTCATTTGAAAAGCTTATACACGATTTCCTTTAACTCATTAGACAAGATTTGCTCCCGCAAGTCACAAGTTTTCGTAGGCAAAACCCAGCGTTGTCGCTGGCCGGAACTCAGATCACGGCGCTTGCCGGCAATTGGGGAGGGCGCGACGGAGAAATTCGCTGACATGATGTGGTGGCCCTGGTCGCGCCGTTTTGCCGGGCTGGCCCGAATCGGCGCGGTAGCCGTAATAGCTGCCCTCATGGCCGGCGTAGTTTCGCCGGCGTCGGCCGACAACTATCCCGAGCGGCCGGTTCAACTGGTGGTGCCCGCCGGGCCCGGAAGCAGCACCGACACCATCATGCGGTCGCTGGCCCAGGTCGCAGCGCCGATGCTCGGCCAGCCGATCGTGATCCTGAACAAGCCCGGCGCCAGCGGCACCATCGGCGTCGGCTTTGTGACGAAGTCCGAGCCGGACGGCTACACCATCGGCGGGGTGCCGAGCGGCGCCATCACCATGGCCCCGCATGTTGCGGCGCAAAGCTTCCAGCAGGCCGACTACCGCATTGTCGCGATGATCACGCAGGCCGCCGGCGTGCTCTGCGTCCACCCGGATTTTCCGGCGAAGAACGCAGGTGAGTTCCTCGCCGAGCTAAAGAACAACCCCGACAAATACACCTATGGTTCGGACGGCGTCGGCGCCTTCGTGCAGTTTTCGACCGCTCGGATTTTTCAACCCGAGGGCATCCGCCAGCGGATCATCCCCTTTACCGGCGCCGACCAGACGGTAACGGCCTTCCTTGCGCGCACCATCGACATTTATGGCGGCGCCATCGCCTCGATCGCGCAATTTGTCGCCGAAGGAAAAGCAAAGTGCCTGCTGCTGACCACGGCGCGGCGCTTTCCGACGCTGCCCGACGTCGAAGGCCTTGATGACGTCAAGATGGCGCCATCCCAGACATTGCTGTGGCGCGCGGTCATCGCGCCACGCGACATCCCTCAGGATCGCTTTGAAAAACTGCGCGACGTTCTGACCCGGGCGGCGCAAAGCCCCGAATTCAAGGCGATGGCGGCCAAGCGCGGCGAGGAGGTCTGGGTGATCAGCGCCGAAGACGCCGCCAAATACGCGCAAAGCGAATTCGTCCAGATGGAGCAACTCGCCAGAGAACTCCGTCTGAAACCGAACTGATGGGAGCGCCGCGATGCCGACCGTCGAAGCCGGTGACGGGACACCGTTGCACTACGCCGTTCACGACTACAC
The DNA here is from genome assembly GCF_018130205.1 of Bradyrhizobium sp. AUGA SZCCT0222. NCBI lineage: Bacteria > Pseudomonadati > Pseudomonadota > Alphaproteobacteria > Hyphomicrobiales > Nitrobacteraceae > Bradyrhizobium > Bradyrhizobium sp. AUGA SZCCT0222. The sequence goes on along the minus strand of NZ_JAFCLX010000048.1, from coordinate 6,920 downwards.
CGACCGCTGGCGCAAGGCCCAGACCATCATCCTGATCCACGGCTTCGCCCGCTCGGGCGAGTTCTGGTTCAACATGGTGCCGTATCTGGCGCGGTTCTACCGGGTGATCTGTCCGGACTTGCGCGGGCTCGGACAATCGACGCCGCTGAACGATCCGGCGCACGCGCTCTCGCTTGCTGCCTATGTCGGGGACATCGAGGCGGTGGCCGATCACGCGGGCGCCACGAATTTTCACCTGGTCGGGGAGGCGATCGGCGGCGCGATCACGCTGATTTTCGCCGCCGAGCGGCCGCAGCGCCTGCGTACGCTGTCGGTGCTGGCGCCGGCGGTGTGGGCCAATGACTGGATCCGCAACGCCTATGCGGTCGGCTTTCCGAGCTGGGTCGAGGCCATCAGGGCGCTCGGCGTCGAGGGCTGGGTGCGCAAGTCGAACACGCTGGCGCGGTTTCCCGCCGGTTTCGATCCGGCCTTCATGGACTGGTACGCCAGGGAAGTCGGGAAGGCCGACATCGACGTCGTCGCTGCGATGGTCGAGTTCGCCGGCTCCGTCGACGCCAGGCCTTATCTGCAGAAGATCAAGGCTCCGACGCTCGCACTCTATCCGACCGGCAGCAACATCTCGTCCGCCGATCAGGAAGCCGCGCTGCGCGACAACATCGCCTCCGTGCGCGTGACGCATCTCGATACGCCCTACGCGATGCTGGGAATGCTGCAACCGCGGGCCTGCGCCGAACAGATCCTGAATTTCGTAGGCGCCCATGACGGGCTCGTTTGCCGCGAATAGCCGTTTCGCCAACCATGAATCCGAGCGGTCGGCTGCTGTCCGCCCAGGTGCCTATTCCTGACCCAATTCGGACACCGCATCAGGTACGAAGGGTGCCCAGAAGCAGACGTTAGCCGAGTAGTCCGGTCACTCAATCCGTCGTACAATATGTTGTCGGTTAGGGTGCGAACCATGGTGCAGGATCGGCCAATTCGGGTCGAGCGCAGGTTGTCGGCCATAATGGCCGCCGACGTGGCTGGCTATTCGCGGCTCATGCACAATGATGAAGAAGCTACGCATGCCAAAGTTGCGGCACTTTTGATTGACGCTGTCACCCCCGCAATTGCCGAACGCGGGGGCCGGATCGTGAAGAACACGGGCGACGGGTTCTTGGCAGAGTTTCCGAGCGCGGTCGAAGCGGTTCGCGCTGCTGTCCAGTTCCAGGCCCGCATCAGGGAGCTTACAGTCGATGACTCGGAAGACAGCCGCATTATGTTTCGTGTGGGCATCAACGTCGGAGACGTAATCATCGAACCTCACGACGTTTTTGGAGACGGCGTCAATATCGCGGCTCGACTCGAAAGCATCGCAGAGGCCGGTGGGATCTGGATCTCATCGTCCGCCTACGATCATGTCCAGGACAAGATTCAGGCTGAGTTCATCGATATGGGTGAACAAAGCCTCAAAAACATCGATCGCCCGGTTCGCGCTTTTAGAGTTCTCGACGTTGCGATGCCGCGAAAACCCGAGCTTCCACGTCGGGACAAGTCCTCGATTGCGGTGCTGCCTTTCCAGAACCTTTGTGCGGACGCTGAGCAGGAGTACCTGGCTGACGGCATCGTGGAGGACATCACGATGGCGTTGTCGCTCTTCCGTTGGCTGTTTGTGATCGCGCGAAACTCAAGCTTCACGTACAGAGGCCGGACAGTCGACGTAAGGCAAGTTGGTCGCGAGCTTGGCGTACGCTATGTCCTTGTCGGTAGTGTGCGCAAAGCGGGAAACCGTATACGTATCGCAGGACAACTTATAGACACCGAAACCAGAGCGCACCTGTGGGCCGGCCGTTTCGAGGGTCCGCCCGAAGATATGTTTGACCTTCAGGACCGCGTGACAGAGGGCGTTGTGGGCGCAATCGCCTCCAAATTACAGATTGAGGAGATCAAGCGAGCCAACCGAAAGCCAACCGAGAATCTCCTGGCGTATGATTACTACCTGCGCGGAATGGCCAAGCATGATTTTGAGTCGATGGCCGCCAATCAAGAAGCGCTCCGGCTTTACCGCAAAGCGATCGATGTCGATCCCAAGCTAGCCTGCGCCTACGGCATGGCAGCATGGTGCTACGTGCACCGAAAGGCGCGCGGATGGATGATCGAATCTGTCCGGGAAAGTGCCGAAGCCACGAGTTTGGCTTGGAAAGCAGTGCATCTGGGTAGCGACGATTCCGTGGCATTGTGTATGGGCGGTTATGCACTCGCTTTCATAGCGCACGAGTTCGACGCGGCCGCGACTTTCATGGACCGGGGACTGGAAGCTAATCCGAATCATGCGTCCGCCTGGACGCTCGGTGCGTGGCTGAGGGTATGGAGAGGTGAACCGGATGTGGCGCTCGAACATGTCGCACATGCCGTTCGCCTAAATCCTCGCGATCCCGCTGGTGTTCATGGTGCAGCGGCATATGCGCATTTTCTGTTAGGCGATTACGACAGCGCGTCAGCCTGGGCCGAAACGTCCATGCGTGACAGTCCGCCTTTCCTGCTGCCAATTTGTGCGTATGCGGCAAGCAATGGGCTGGCTGGACGTCTGGAACCGGCACAACACGGCGTGGAGTTGGTACTGAAACACAGGCCCGGTTTGTGCATATCAAACTTGAAAGATCTCGCGTCATTCCGCCGGGACGAGGATTTCGCTTTGTTCAGCGCTGGCCTGCGAAAGGCTGGCCTTCCAGAGTGATCGGAGGCGAAACTTGAACCAGCCCGCCCATGTCCGCTTCGGGTTAATCGCGTCGGCTTGTCCGGACATCATGATTTCTCGCCTTCTCCCGGGAGCGGACATCGTCCACGGCCGGTCGGCATGTCTAGTGCCAACAACCGACATTAGCTATGGTCAGGCATCCTGTTGCAGTGTGGGAACGAATGCTAGTTGGATACAGCCGGGAGACACTGGTTGGCCTCATCGTTGCAAGCTTTGGGGTGGCCTTCATGTTTGAAGGCACGCCGTTATTGCCACGATGCTTCTGCTTCTGGCCTGGGTGCTGGTGATACTGGACGAAGACTTGAAGTCTGGTTGAGCGAGTCAAACATTTTGAACATAGCCTTCGAGCTGTGGCGCGCAGTCCGATGGCCGTAGCGAAGTGACAGCCTGCGCGGGACTTTCGGCACGCGGGCCGGCATTCTGATGATGTTGCCGACCGTCAGCCGGGCTTACTTCGAGTACTCAGCATCCTCACTTGGGCTTCGTTGGGTGCTCCAGCGCAAGGCGAACAGATGGAGTTGGCTGTGACGTTCAACCCCGTTGACATCACGGTGAGCCCACCTATTGAGCTCACAAAAACTCGACGACCGCGCCTAAACCGGCTGCGCCTGCTCGGCAGGCGCGTGATAACACTGGCCCGTGCAGCGACGCTAGTGGCGTTTGCCGCAACTCGCGCATACGCCGCTGACATTGGTAATCTGGCTCCCCCCGGAGCCGCTGCAAACGAGTTTCCCTTACCTCAGCGCCCTGTTGCGCAGATTGTCAGCCCACGCCGCTCTGCCGAAGAGCACCGCGACGCCCTGAATGAAACCGGTCAAATCGCCCGTCTTCTTGAACTAAAGCCAGGCATGACGGTCGGCGACATTGGTGCAGGCAGCGGTTACCACACGGTTAGGATCTCGCGCCTCGTCGGGCCCGGAGGCTCTGTCGTTGCCCAGGACGTTACGCGGGATTACCTCGTCGAGCTCGCCCGCCGAATAGAACGCCTGAAGTTGACGAACGTCAAATTCGCGCTCGGCGAACCACACGACCCGCGCCTGCCCGCTTCCTCGCTGGATGCTGCAATCCTTGTGCACATGTATCACGAGATAGCCCAACCCTATGCCTTCCTCTACAATCTCTCGTCCGCCTTGAAGCGGGGTGCGCGGGTTGGAATTGTCGACCTTGAGCTTCCGACGTCGAAACATGGCACGCCAATAGAGCTCTTGCGTTGCGAACTGACCGCCGTCGGCTATCGCGCGGTCGCCACATATAAGCTCGCAGGGGGCAGCGGATACCTGGCGGTGTTCTCTCCGCCGGAGGGGGCGGGTCGAAAATCTCCCAGGGATATCGTTGCTTGTGGGGATCGTGCCGGCACGCGCTGACCACCCGATGGACGCCGGCAGCCCGCCTAAGAAGCCACTCAAGCGCAATCCGAACAAACGTCGCTGTCGGCATCTCCAAATCGCAAGTTCACCTCGTCGGCATGGGCACGGAAAAACGGCCGGCTTCCAGACTAACGTTTCGGTTCACGAACGCAGGATCCCGGCGCGAGGAGAGGCCGCACCGAGGCCGGTGAGGGTGTCCTGGGCGGAAGAGCGCTCGTTGATCCATGCGACGATCGGGGCATTTGAACCGTGGGCGGGGAAAATGTGACTAACCGCACAGAGCTCGGCGCGGGAACCCAATATCTGCAACGGGATCGATTGCTGGATTGGAAGCACTCCCGTGAAGAACCATTTTCCCCTGCTGGATCCGCTGCGCTTCGGGACAGCCCTCGGCGTCGCCATTTTTCACCAGATGTTCTGGTCCTGGGCCTGGGTCTCGATCGGCGTCCCGGGTTTCGAGCGCCACGTTGCCGCTGATGTTCTGTACCCGTCCGCCGCGCCCTACACCTGGTTCGGCTGGGTGGGTGTCGAAATATTCTTTGTTATTTCCGGTTTTGTCATCGCGAATTCCGCGAGCACGTCTTCACCGAAAGAGTTTCTTCTCGGCCGCGCGCTCAGGCTTTATCCGGCGATCTGGGTTTGCGCCACCGCGACCCTCCTCGTTCTGGTTCTCTTCGGCAGCGGACGAGCATCCGAATACATCGTGCCCTACATCCACGCCATGCTGCTGGTTCCCAAGGGAGTCGTGGGTGAATGGCTCGACGGCGTCTATTGGACACTGGCGGCCGAGATGGCGTTTTACGGGCTCGTATTTTGCGCGATGTGCACGAAGAAGGTCACCCTTCGGCACGTGGCCTTCGGCCTCACCATCTACAGCGCGGTGTTCAACGCCGTCGCGTTGCTGGTGCTGTCAAGCACGACGCCCTCCGACCTGCCCTATCTCGTGATCCTGATGTTCCGGGTGCCGTGCGCGGCATTCCTGTTGACCCATGGCTGCTTTTTCGCGCTGGGCATCTGGCTTTTCATTTCCGCAAACAGAAAATTGACGGCGCTCGAACGGGTCGCCGTCGCCGTCACCTGTCTTTCGGGGGCCGCAGAAATCTACTTTTTTGCCTCTTTCTTCTTGACCTCCATACCCGCCATCTCGGGTCAATCGGCCCTTGTGCCGATCATGGTCTGGGCATCGGCGGTGGGCCTCATTGCCTGGTGCGCGAACAGGAAGAGGCGCTCTGAACCTACCGTCTCGTGTGAAGCGCCGGCTTACTTTAGAACGCTCGGGCTGATCACCTATCCGCTCTATCTCACCCACAACGTCATTGGCACAGCAATCATTCGTGCCCTGGTCAATATTGGCCTGGATGCCACCTCGGCCGTTTGGGTGGAGTTGGGCATGCTTGTCCTGATGTGCTGGCTTATTTGCACGAAGGTCGAGCCGGCCATCCGAGGTGCGATGATGCAAACCATTGCGTATTTCGGACAGCTTCCGGAGAGACTGCCAGCTTCAAAGCGCCCGCGGTTTTCCCGGGGTCTGGGCCTCCGGCTGCCCATGCCGGCAAAGATGACCGTCGCGTCGCAATAGCCGGTGCCTGCCGGACCAGAGCGGGATGAGATCACGATGGATCCTCATCGCGCTTTGGGTTGTTGTTGGAGCATGATAATTCGGAAAAGCGCTTCACACTCTTCCGGATCATGCCTTAGCTTCCTGAACCTGTTGCATCTGCTTCAAGTGAAGAAGCGGACTTCGGCCGATCTCCCTCACACAGAAATTTGCGAGTAAGGCAGGAAGTATCGCATGAAAGTCACCAGGGACATGGTGAACAAGGATTTGCGCGGCAGATATGCCGTTGGGCGTATTATGGCGCGCTCTTTTCACACGAGATGGTTCTCGCTGCTCGTGTTCCGCTTCAGTGGGGCCATCCTGCGGGGAAAAAACATCAGAGGACTTGTCTGCCGAGAGCGGCATATTCCGAGCAGAAATGGTGGATCGCCAATTCGTGTGAGAGTCTATGGGCCAACCGCGGCGATTGGACCACTGCCGGTCATGCTGTATTTGCACGGCGGCGGTTATGTTCAAGGGGTGCCCGAGCAATTCGGCGCAATCATCAAGGACTTCATCGAGACAGAGCCATGCATCATCGTCGCGCCGGATTACAGAAAGGCCGTTGAATCTCCGTACCCGGCCGCATTCAATGACTGCTACGACACCCTGCTATGGGTAAGGGATCACGCGGCCTCCATCGGCGGAAGAACTGACGGATTCATCGTGTCAGGCCATAGCGCGGGCGGAGGGCTTGCGGCGGCCGTCTCGCTCAAGGCTACCGATACCGGCGATGCAAAAATAGCATTTCAAATGCCGCTATACCCAATGATTGATGACCGCCAGAACAGCGCCTCTGCCGTTGGAAACGACGCACCAGTCTGGGATGAAAAAGCTAACAGGCTGGCATGGTCGCGTTATCTCGATGGCGTGAAGAACGTTACGCCCTACGCAGCCGCGGCACGCTGCACAGACTATACGAAATTGCCGCCGACGATCACTTATGTCGGAAGTTTAGAGCCATTTCGAGATGAAACGAAAATCTACGTCGAGAACCTTCGCCGGGCCAATGTTCCGGTTGAATTCGAGGTATTCGACGGCGCTTTTCATGGTTTTGACGTGATGGTGCCAGAAGCTCCCATCAGTAAACGAGCAAATCAGTTTCTAATGGGAAATTTCCAAAAGTTTGCTCAGCGGTATTTCCGCTAGAGCCTTTTCCGTTCCGATGGAATCGGAACGGGGCTCTAGTGTCCTGAACCAAAAGTTCGGGGCATTTTAGACC
>NZ_JAFCLX010000047.1:0-54970 GCF_018130205.1 Bradyrhizobium sp. AUGA SZCCT0222 | reverse complement strand
GTGCACTTTGTTTTGTGCAAACCGCACGCGAGACCGCGGGTGCAGCGCGCACCCGGTCTTCCCTGCGCCCTCTCATTTCGGGGGCAAGGAATTTCTGGCAAAGCTCGGGCGCGTCGCGCCGCGAGGTCGCAGGCGCATATCCATCGCGTCGGCCGCATGGCAGGTCACCCGCCCGGCGCTAGGCCGGGTCAGGCGAAGCTGATACGATTCATCCAAACAACGATCGGGGACCGTAGCATGGACAATCGCAGCGACATCTGGCGGGGCATTGACGTCATCAAGCCGCGCTTCATCGATTTGGCCGACAGGGTCTGGGCGATGCCCGAGGTCTGCTACACCGAGGCACGCTCGGCGGCCGAACATCTGGCCGAACTGCGCCATCAGGGTTTCCGCATCAGCGAGAATGTCGCCGATATTCCCACCGCCCTGATGGGCGAATGGGGCGAGGGCGGTCCGGTCATCGCCTTCCTTGGCGAATATGATGCGCTGCCCGGTCTCAGCCAGGAGGCGGGCGTCGCGGAACATCGCCCCATCGAGGCCGGCGGCCATGGCCATGGCTGCGGCCACAATCTCCTGGGCTCGGCGGCGCTGCTCGCCGCCACCGCCGTGAAGGATTGGCTTGCCGCGAGCAAGACGCCAGGCCGCGTGCGCTATTACGGCTGCCCCGCCGAGGAGGGTGGTGCGGCGAAAACCTTCATGGTGCGTTCTGGCGCCTTCGATGATGCCGACATCGCCATCACCTGGCACCCCAACAGTTTCTGGGAAGTGTCAGTGACGCCGTCGCTCGCCAATACGCGCGCCGATTTCATCTTCACCGGCCGCGCCTCGCACGCCGCGGTCTCGCCGCATCTCGGCCGCAGCGCGCTCGACGCCGTGGAATTGATGAATGTCGGCGTCAACTACATGCGCGAGCACATGCCGAGCGAAGCCCGTGTGCATTACGCGCTGCTCGACACCGGCGGCATCGCGCCCAATGTGGTGCAGGCCCACGCCCGCGTGCGCTATTCGATCCGCGACCGCGACCTGCCCGGGATGAGCGCGTTGGTGGCGCGCGTTCACAAGATCGCGCAGGGTGCTGCCCTGATGACCGAGACCAGTGTGGAGATGAAGATCATCTCCGCCGTCTCCAACGTTCTGGACAACACCCCGCTCGAACAAACCCTGCACCGGATCATGGAAGAACTCGGTCCCCCGCATTTCGACGCGGCCGACAACGAATTCGCCGCAAAAATCCGCGCCACCCTGACCGAGAACGACATCGCCTCGGTCTATCATTCGATCGGCATGGATCCGACCGACCGGCCGCTCGCCGATTTCATCGTGCCGCTGGATGCCAAGCGCAATCCGCAGATCGGCTCGACCGATGTCGGCGACGTCAGCTGGGTGGTCCCGACCGTACAGGTCCATGCGCCCACGGTCGCCATCGGCACGCCGTTTCACACCTGGCAGATCGTGGCCCAGGGCAAGAGCCCGCATGCCCACAAGGCCATGGTGCAGGCAGCCAAGGCGATGGCGGCGCTCGGCGTCCAGGCGCTGGGCGACCCTGCGCTGATCGCTGCGGCGAAGGCGGACCTCAAGAAGCGCACCGCCCGCACGCCCTATGTCAACCCGCTGCCGGACAACGTCGCACCGCCGCTGAATATGTCGTTGGCGTAAGGAGTGCACGAACGTTTGGCATGAGGGGCGGCGAGAATGGAATTTCCACCACTTCCCTACGTCGCGGTTGCCGAATCGTTCAAGCTGCCGCCGGGCATGAATTTCCGCGGCACGTCGGGCGTCGCCTTCAATTCCAAAGGCCACATCTTCGTCATCCATCGCGGGCTGCTGCCGCTGATGGAATTCGACCCCGACGGCCATTTCATCCGCGGCTTCGGCGAGGGCATGTTCGAACGCTCGCACGGCCTGCGGATCGACGCGCAGGATAATATCTGGGCGACGGATGTTGCCGCGAATCTGGTCTACAAGTTCGATCCATCAGGGCGGCTGGAGATGGTGCTGGGCGTCAAAGGCCACACCGGCGAGTGGCATCCGTTCGGGCATCTGCGGCTGTTCACCGAGCCGAACGAGGCCGTGGTCGGGCCGACCGGCGACATCTTTGTGCTGCAGGGGCACGGCAAGGGCGAGTCCTGCGTGCTGAAGTTCGACGCGGACGGCAACTTCATCAAGACCTGGGGCAAGAAGGGCAGGGGGCCGGGCCAATTCGACCTGCCGCATTCCCTCGTGTTCGACGCGCAGGGGCTGCTCTACATCGCTGACCGCAAGAACGAGCGCATCCAGGTGTTCGACGCCGACGGCACTTACGTCAGGGAGTCCCGGCATCCCGGCGCGCCGTGCGGGTTGTTCATGGGCGAAGACCAGCACATCTGGCTGGCGGCCGGTCACACCGGCCAGATCATGAAGCTCGATCTCAACGGCAAGGTAGTCGGGATGATAGAAGGTGCGGGGCAGGGCAAAACAGCCGGCAAGTACGGCGAAGCCCATTACATCGCGGTCAGCCCGCGCGACGAGGTTTTCGTCGCCGACACGCTGAACTGGCGCATCCAGAAATACGTCCCCGCATGATTGATTCCGAGTACGACACCATCATCATCGGCGGCGGCTCCGCCGGCGCCACGCTGGCCGCGCGCCTCAGCGAAGATCCTGCGCATCGCGTGCTTCTGCTCGAAGCCGGGCAGGACATGCGCACATCAGACACGCCGGAGCACATCCAGATCCCGAACCCGATGCGCGCCATCGGCGATGACAATTTCCGCTGGCCGAAGCTCTTGGCCAGGCGAACCGAGCGGCAGGCGCCCCGCCTGCTGTGGCGCGGCCGCGCCATGGGCGGCAGTTCCACGATCAACGGCCAGATCGCGATTCGCGCGATGCCCGACGATCTCGACCGCTGGGAGGCAAGTGGCTGCGAGGGCTGGGGCTGGGACGCGATGCTGCCCTGGTTCTGCAAGCTCGAGACCGACAAGAACTTTCCGGACGCGCCCTATCACGGCGATCGCGGCCCGATCCCGGTGTATCGCGCGCCGGTGCCGGACTGGGGCAACGTCGACCGCGCACTGCGCGCATCCGCGCTCGGCCTCGGCTATGGCTGGTGCGACGACCACAACGCGCCTGATGGCACCGGCGTCTCGCCTTACGCCATCAACAGCGAGGCCGGCCGCCGCGTCTCCACCAATGACGGCTACCTCGAGCCGGCGCGCGGCCGCGAGAATTTGCGGATTGTCGGCGATGCCCTGGTCGAAGGAATCGAGTTCGAAGGCAACCGGCTCCACGCCCGCGCGGTCCGGGTGCGCATCGGCGGCAAATCATGTGCACCCACGGCGAAGCATGAGGTGATCCTCTGCGCCGGTGCCATTCACTCTCCCGCCATTCTGCAGCGCTCCGGCATCGGCCCCGCGGCATTGCTGGGAGGGTTGGGCATCCCTGTTCTGGCCGACCTGCCGGTCGGCGAAAACCTGCTCGATCATCCGATCATGGATGCGCTGCTGCATCTGCGCGAGCACGGCCAGGTCAACACGCTGATGCACCGGCACACCAATTGCTGCCTGCGCTACAGCTCCGGCCTCGAAGGATCAGGTGAGAACGACATGATCATGATCGCCGGCAACCTCGCCCGCGACGTCAATCAGACGGCCAGCACCGCACGCGGCCGCATCGCGGTGTCGGTCTATCAGGCGTTCAGCCAGGGCCACGTCCGCATCACCACGCCGGATCCGACCATCGATCCGGCGGTGGAGGAGCGCATGCTGTCCGACCGCAGCGATCTCATTCGTATGCGCGACGGCGTGCGCCGCCTGCGCGAGATCTGCCTGCAGCCCGCCATCACCGACATTGCCCACCGCGTCGAATACGGCGCCACCGGACGCTCGATGGACGAGGCGCTCGGCGCCACTGAGCTGGACGACTGGCTGTTCACTGAGTGCAGCGACGCCCAGCACGCCAGCGGCACCTGCCGCATGGGCGCGCCCGACGACCCTCGCTCGGTAGTTGATCCCGAATGCCGCGTGCTCGGTTGCACAGGCCTGCGCGTCATCGACGCCTCCATCATGCCGGAAGTCCCGCGCGCCAATACCCATCTGACGACGGTCGCGATCGCCGAGCGGATGGCGGACAGGTTGAGGGGCGAGAGGTGAGGAAGGCCTACGCCAGCCGGGCGTCAGGTGAACTGCCGGCAGGATGCATTCCCGGGTTGCGCATCGGCGGAAAACTGGCTATTGGGACGGCTCCGCAACGCCATCGATGGAGGCGACCATGTTTACGTCTGCGCGCTTCCCGGGTTCGATACGCGATATTTGACGCGCGTCCCGGGATTCAAACCCCGGGTGAAATATCCAAATCCTCAACGCGATCGAATCTTGGCTGCGGACCTCTGAGTCCGCGCTGCGGAATTGTTGTCATGACCTCGAATCTGTTGCTGGCCCCTCGCCGGGAGGCGGCGCGCTCCGACCTGCTTGAACGTCGGCTCCGGAGATATCATCCCCGGTTCCAGGGAGAGGTGCGTGTTCTGGCAATGCGGCACTCGCGCATTGCGGACCTTGCCGCGAGCTTTCCCGCGCTTCTCTTCGCGCTGGCCGTCCCGCGGCCCGGGCTCGATCCCGCGCCGGCGCTCGCGCACGTCGTCGATGGCCTCGGTCTGGCTGAGGCGGCGGTGGCGGCCGATGTGCCGATGTGGCTGCGAAAGGTGCCGCCAGAGGCGCTCACGCGTCCGATCCGGAGATTGCCTGACGGTGAGCTGTTTCGCCGGCAGATCGCGAACCATTTTCCGCGCTCGCCCAAGCTCGCCCCGATTTGGCTGCAGGTCGTGGCTGATGTTGCAGATCTCGCGCATGAGGCGGTGGCGGTGTGGATCGCGCGCGAGCTTGTCCGCGAGCCGCGGCGTGTGAATCCGGCCCGATTGCGGCTGATCAGTCTCTGGTCATGGTTTTCCGGCCAGCCGGCAACGTACGGGCACGGGCTGATCGGCAAGCCGTGGACGCCGGACATGCGCATCGGTCCGGCCCTTGCGGCTGCAGACGACTGGCGAATGCTCATCGCATTGCAGGTGAATCTCGGTCGCCTGCCGATCAGCGACATGTGGCTCCGGACCGGTCGCGTCGCCGGTTATGATTTCCTGCCCTTGGACACCATCGTCGCTATCGCCGAAGAAGCGGACGCCATGCGGAATTGCCTGCACACCTATGGCTACAACCTCGCGCATAATCGCTCGCGGCTCTGGAGCGTTCGGCGCGACGGGGAGCGCTTTGCCACGCTGCGCGTTGCTTCGCGTTATCGCGATCCGCTGCCAAATATCGTCGAGCTCAATGCCGCTGGGAACGCAGAGGTGCCGCGTGAGCTATGGTGGGCGGCGCGTCAGTGGCTGCACAGGCATGACCTGTCGCAGGTCGAAATGGGGCGGCGTGACTGGGGTACGGCGCCGCTCGACCGCGCCGCTTGGCAATCGCTCTGGCGACCATATTGGATCGCGAAGCGCCGTATCCCGGAATGGCTGCCGATGGCACCATCGCGCCGTGCGCTTGAAGCGTTGTGAAATAAACCGCGAGATCCTACGGATCGAGCTCGGTATCCCAATACAAATAGTCGAGCCAGCTATCGTGCAGATAGTTCGGCGGGAACAGGCGGCCGTTGCGGTGCAGTTGATGGACGGTCGGCGCGAACGGGTGTTGCCTTGGGAACATCCGCGCCTGCTGCGGCGTCAGATTGCCCTTGCGCAGATTGCAGGGCGAACAGGCCGCGACGACGTTCTCCCAGGTGGTCTGGCCGCCCTTGCTGCGCGGGATGATGTGATCGAAGGTGAGGTCGTCATGCGCCAGGCAATATTGGCAGCAGAAGCGGTCGCGCAGGAAGACGTTGAACCGGGTGAAGGCGGGATGCGTGGTCGGCTTGACGAAAGATTTGAGCGACACCACGCTCGGCAGCTGGATCTCGAAGCTCGGGCTGTGCACCGCGCGGTCGTAATGCTCGACGATGTTGACGCGGTCGAGGAACACCGCCTTGATCGCGTCCTGCCACGACCAGAGAGACAGCGGGTAGTAACTCAGCGGCCGGAAATCCGCATTCAGCACGAGTACCGGCCAACCGCCTTGCGAGACGTGTGCGTTCAAGAAACGCTCCTGACTCCCATGTTAGCTGCGAAGCAGCATGCGCCCTGCATACTACAGGCAGCGTGACGGGATTGTGAAGAGCGTTCCGGGCCTTATCCAGCATATGCCGCCCACGAATCGCCACGGTTCCGCAGGGCCCCAAGGCATCTCCAAGGCATCTCCAGGGGCGGGCATCCGCGGTCAATCCATCGTGATCGGGCGCGCCAAGCCCCGAGCCGCGCGGCCGGCGCTAAACCTTCTCCAGCTTCTGCAGGCAGCGCCCGACGCCGACCTCTGCCGGCATCGGCGTGTCCGGAAAGCTGGTCTTCCAGTTGGTGACGCCGACTTCGCCGACATAGATGTCGCCCCTGGAATCCAGCGCCAGGCCGTGGGGCGCGAGGAATTTGCCGGTCTCGATCCCCGGGCCGTCCTCGCCGCCGAGCCGGGCGATCCGCTGGCCCTTGGCGTCGACGATGGAGAGTCGCGGCCCGAGATTCGGTACCTTGAGGTTGACCGGCATGCCGGGGCCGAGTTCGCCGACGATGAAATGCGGCTGCCTGCCGCCGCAGCAATGCAGCGCGCAGGGGCGGTGCAAATTGTTCCACTGGGTCTCGTACTTGCCGTTGCCGTCGAACACCTGCACGCGGTGGTTTTCGCGGTCGGCGACGTAGACGAAGCCGTCCACGTCGGTTGCGATGTTGTGGACGATGTTGAACTGGCCGGGATCGGAGCCCGGCTCGCCCCAGCTCTTCAGCAGCTTGCCGTCGGGCGTGTACTTATGGACGCAGGCATTGCCGTAACCATCCGAGACATAGATCTCGCCCTTCGGCGACAGCGCCGTATGGGTACAGCGGTGGAACGGCTCGCCGCTCATATATGGCTTTGGCCGGTTCGGGATGCCGATCGTCAGCAGCACCTTGCCATCGACCGAGCACTTGCGCACGGTGTGGTCGCCGTCATCGGTGCAATAGAGATTGTCGTCGGCGTCGATGTGCAGCCCATGGGCGCGGTTGAACAGCCCTTCGCCCCAGCTCCTGAGGAAATTCCCCTCGCGGTCCAGCACCACCATCGGATGGGCGCCGCGGTTGAAGACGTAGATGCGGTCGCGACTGTCGACCGCGACGGACGCGACGTCGGAGAGGCTCCAGCCATCGGGCAGCTTCGCCCAGTTCTCCACCACGCGATAACGATGCTCACCGGAGCCCAGAATGGATGGCATGTTTGTTCCCCCAATGTTGCTGTCATTCCGGGATGGTCCGAAGGACCAGGCCCGGAATCTCGAGATTCTCCGATGTGCAATTGCACATCGTAGTTCGTGCTTCGCACGCCCCGGAATGACGGCGTTGGTTTGGTTGATGGATTCACGCGCTGGCCGCCGCCGGCTTGGCACCACGCGGCAGCAACCCTTCCTCGATCGCCTTGATCTGCAGCGCCAGATGTTTCGATCCGATGCGGCATTGCGCGAGGCCGCCGGCGATGAACCACAGGCCGGGCTGGCCGGTGCGGGTGTACATGTTGCGCAGTTCCTGGCCGTCGCCAAAGCCCCAGATGGTGCCGACGCGGTTCATGACGGCTTCGCCGAACAATAGCCGCACCAGCTCTTCCTGCCGCTTGTAGCCGGTCGCCAGCACGACGAGATCGGCGGCGATGGTCTCGCCGTCCTTCATGTCAGCGCCATCGGCGACAAAGCCCTCGACATCGGCGAATTGCTTCAGGGCGATGTCGCCTTTGACGATCAGATCGGAGCAGCCGACGTTGAAATAATAACCGCCGCCGCGGGTGAGGTATTTGAACTGCCAGCCGGTGTTATCCTCGCCGAAATCGAGCTTGAAGCCCGCGCGCGTCAGTCCTTCAAGCAGCTCCTTGTCGAGCTCCTTTGATTTCTCCGTGGTCAGCGCGTGGCTCCTCCGCGCGACCGTCAGCGGCATCGAGGTCGCGATCAGATCGTTGTCCTCGAGCGTGCCCTCATTGTAGGGCGCGTACACCAGCTGCGCCGAGGGCTCGATGCTGACGACCAGCGTCGATGAGCGCTGAAACAGCGTCACCTCGGCGCCGCTGGAATGCAGATCCTGCGCGATGTCGTGGCCGCTGTTGCCGGTGCCGATCACGATCGCGCGTTTGCCCTTCCAGTTCTCGCCATCGTCATACTGGCTGGAATGCATCACAGTGCCGCGAAAATCCTTCAGGCCGGCAATGTCGGGCCGGCTCGGGATGCCGCTGACGCCGGTCGCCAGCACGACATGGCGCGGATGCATGGTGCGCCTGCTGCCGTCGGCGCGGCGCAGCGTCACGGTCCAGCGTTGTGTCACCTCGTCGTAGCTGCCGCCCTCGAACTCGGTCTCGGTCCAGAAGTTCAGCTCCATGGCCTCGACATAGGCCTCGAACCAGTTGGCGAGCTTGTCCTTCGGGATGTAAGTCGGCCAGTTCGGCGGGAAGTACATGTAGGGCAGGTGGTTGACCTGCACTTGATTATGCAGCGTCAGCGCGTGGTAGCGCTTGCGCCAGTTGTCGCCGATGCGCTTCTCGCGATCGACGATCAGTGTATCGACATTCAATTGCTTCAGCCGCGCCGCGATCGAGAGGCCGGATTGTCCACCGCCGATCACCAGCACGGTGGGGTCGTGTTCGGCATAGCCGGCAGACGCCTTGCGCAGATCGAGCCAGTTGGGGCCGCGGAAATCGCGCGAATAGGCGTTGCCGCGCGGCCGCGCTACGCCGATCTGCTCTTCAAAGCCCTTGAGTTCGCCGAGTTCGGTCAGCAGCGTCCAGGCCTTCAGGACATTCGCGGCATCCGGGATCAGGCGGATGATGCCGCTGCCGCGTCCGACCCTTGTCTCGAACTTGAAGATCGCCTCGATCGCGTTGGTGCCGGCGCGCATCACCTTGCGCGGGGCGGCGCGATCGGGATCGACCGCAAATCCAACAGGGCCAGCGGCCGGCGCGTGCACGCCCAGCTCTTTCAGGATCGCGTCCGCGCCGTTGACGGTCTGGATGTTCCAGCTCAACGCCAGCACGTCGCGCCAATGGCTGTCGGCATGGAACAGCGACTTCAGCAGGCCGCTATCGGATTTCGCCAGCGCCTCTTCGAACTGCGCCAGCCAGTTGTCGGCGGCTATCGAAATGTCGTCCGTCCTGTCGAGCATGTGCGTTTCTCGTCACCGGCCGTCTATGCAGCGTTTCCCTGTTCCCGCGAACCTATACCCATTCGGGACGCTACAGAAAGGGCGCGAGGAGATAGCGGTTATCTCTAAATCGACAGGATATGCCCCTGGTCCGGCGGCACACGGCCGTTGAGGGTGTCGAGATAGACCTGTTGCACCGCCGCCGGTCCGCGGCCTTCGGTCACGGTGAGCCATTGATCGAGTTTCGGCGCGAAGCCGGCCCACGCTGCACCAAAGCGCGTATCGACGCCGCCCGGTCCCCATTCCTTGGCGCGCTTGCGGATATGGTCCGGCGCAAAGAACCAGCTCGGCTTGGCGCCCGGCAATTCCGGCTCTTCGGGCGACGTGCTGCGGTGGGTGAGGCCGACGCGTCCGGAATATTTCATCTGGTCGCCGAAATGCCGGTGCAGCCTTTCACGCAGCTCGCTGCTCCCGGCCATGTCTACATAAGCGACCGGCGAATCCGCAGGAAGCGATGTCACCGCGTCGTAGGTCACGACTTCGTCGTAGCAGCCGAGCGATTTGACGAATGCGACGTTCGGAGCCGAGGTCAGCCCGATTACCTTGATGCCGTCGCGCCCGTGCACGAGATGCGCGAGGCCGTACGCGGTCTTGCTGGAGGCCGACGACAGCATCACGCGGCGCGCGCCATAGAAATCATTTTCGGCGAGGAAGTCGTCGACCAGGAACGACAGCATGAACAGCGGCCGCAGCAGCGCCTGATAGTCGCCCTGCTTGCCGGTGAACGCCGGATCGCCGCTGACGCGGGCATAGGCGTTGTAGACCGGAGCTGCGACCTGCCGGTGCGCGGCGCCGTCGCGCAGGCCCCGCTTGCTGACGTCGGCGGCCTCGATCACGAGATGCGTTGCCATCGGGAAATAGCCGAACAGGGTTTCGCCCACGGCGACGTTCGGATGCTTCGAGGCGATCACCTCGCCAAAGCCCCACACCGGAATGTTGCCAAAATCCTTTGGCGCAGGAAACAGCTGCCAGTACTTCAACGCATCGCCCATCACGGCATAGGTGATGTTGTTGGCGGTGAAGGCAAAGCGCGTCACCTTCACCAGCAGCGCGTCGGCCGGCAACGCGGCCGCGTCAGGCAGTTGCGTTTCGATCGACTTGCATTGCTGCAGATCGTTGCGGGAGACGATGAAGTCGGTGGCGTGCATGTGCTCGATCCCTGCTTGTGACGTGCGGTGATCTTTGCGCCAACTGATGACTGTTTTGCAACAGCAACGTTGCTTAAAACGTTGTTCGTTTCAAACGCGGTTCGATTAGTCGTCATTGCGAGGAGCGTAGCGACGAAGCAATCCATCTATCCTCGTGCGGAGAGATGGATTGCTTCGCTGCGCTCGCAATGACGCTGGGGGGCCGGTTACACCGCGGCGCGCAGTTGCCCCTCCGCATGGAGATCGCGCAGCTTGCGTTTAAATATCTTGCCGGTGGCCTCGCGCGGCATTGCGTCCATGAACTGGATGTCCTTTGGCACCTTGAAATTGGCGAGGCGGGTGCGCAGGAATTCCTGCACCGCCGCCGGCGATAGCGCGGCATTGGTGTCAGGCTCGATGCAGGCAAACAGCCGTTCGCCGAATTCGTCGTCGGGAATGCCGAACACCGCGCAGTCGCGCACGCCGTCCATGCCGATCAGCGCGTTCTCGATTTCGGCGGGATAGATGTTGACGCCGCCTGATATCACCATGTCGCGTTTGCGATCGCACAGGAACAGATAACCGTCCTCGTCGAGATAACCGACGTCACCGACGCTGACGAGACCGTCGCGCCCGGCCTCGGCGCGCGCCTCGGCCTTACCGTGGTAGTCGAAATCCGGCACCGACGCCTGCCGCATGAAGATTTCGCCGGGCTCGCCGATGTCGCATCGCGTGCCGTCCGGCCGAAAGATCTTCACGATGCCGCCCTCGATGGTCCGTCCGACAGTGCCGGGCTTTGCCAGAGCCTCCTCGGCCGAATGCCAAACCGGGATGCCGGTTTCGGTCGATCCCAGATATTCGTTGATGACGAGTCCCCACCATTCGATCATCGCGCGTTTGACCTCGATCGGACACGGGGCCGCACCGTGGATGACGAAGCGCAACGAGGAGACGTCGTAACGACGTCTGACCTCATTCGGCAGCCGCAGCAGGCGGACGAACATGGTCGGCACCGCATGCATGTGGGTGATGCGGTGCTCCTGGACGAGCCGCAACAGGTCCTCGGGGTCGAAGCGCGGTTCGAGCACGATCTTGCAGCCGTTGCGAAACGCCAGCATGCCGTAGGAACTCGGCGCCGAATGATACATCGGTCCGTTCATCAGGACGACCTGATCCTCGTTCGGCTTGATCCCATAGGCAATACTGCCGACCCGCGCCGAGGCCGCCTGCTGCTCCGGCTTCATCGGCTTGCGCCGCACGCCCTTGGGCAGGCCCGTGGTGCCAGACGTATAGAACATCGGCGCGCTGCCGATCGGCGGCTGCTGCGATGGCGCATGGGTGTCGCGCCAGGCGTCCCAGTCGGTCATGCCGTCAGGGATTTGCGTCAGCGCGGGCGCAACGTTGAACGCCGCGGCGATCTCCGGCGGGGTGGTCACGATCAGCAATCTGATATGAGCCGGTAGCCCGTCCCTGATTTGCGGCAACAGGTCCGCATGGCAGACCAAAATCCGGGCGCCGCTGTCGGCCAGGATATAGGCGACCTCTTCGGCCTTCAGGTGCCAGTTGATCGGCACCACCGGGCTGCCGAGCGCGGCGGCTGCGCCGGTAACCTCGAACAACGCAAAATCATTGCGCAGCATCATGGCGACCGGCGTGCCGCCGCCAAGGCCGAGGCTTTGAAATCCCGTCGCCGCGCGTGCGATGCGGGCGTGGATCTGGGGGTAGCTGATGGTCCGTTCGCCGCCGATGATCACTGTTTCAGTCTCCCTAAAGCATCTATCGCGTCATCCTGAGGTGCGCGCTCTTGCGCGCCTCGAAGGATGAGAAGCGCCCGTGGCCCATCCTTCGAGGCTCGCTCCGCTCGCACCTCAGGATGACGTCAGCTTCTCCTTATCGGTCGTCCAGAATGTCGCCGAAACCGACCCAGCTCTTGCCGTCGAAGCGCCGCAGTCGCAATTGCTGGAACGGCAGATAATCCTCGGCATCGGTCGACACCGTTATATCAGGCAACAGCAGCGGCAGCGAAACCTGGCGCAGCGAAGCCGCCTGGCGCATGACGTTCTCGCGGCTGAAATCGTCCTTGCAGGCCGTCAGCACCTTAGTCATCAGGTTGGCATAATGGTAGCCCGCCGCGTAGTTCGAATTGTTGAGGTCGGCATTGGGCAAATACTGCTTCATGAACGCGAAATACTCCTTCACGCCGGCGTCATTGGCCCATTGAGCGTCCATCGTGTCCTTCTGGTTGCTCGACGAAATCAGCCCGACCGCGTTTTCCAGTCCGCCGGGCTCCAGGAACGAGATCGATGACGCCGATGTCGGCACAAAGAACAGGTCGGGCTTCCAGTTGAGTTCGGCGACGCCCTTGATCATCTGCGAGGTGAATTTCCCGAGCACGACGCCGAACATCACGTTGGCGCCGGAGGCCTTCAGCGTCGCGAGCTGCGAACTGATGGTCGGCGCGCTGGTCTCATAGCTCGCCTCGGAGACGATCATGGTCGCAGCCTTCGCGCCCAGCGCGCGCTTGAAGCCGGCGACATAGTCGCGGCCGAAATCGTCGTTTTGCGCCAGGATGGCGATCTTCGCGTCCGGCTTGGCCTGCAATATGTATTTGGCATAGACGACGCCCTCGGATTGATAGGTCGCCATGCCCGGCATGGTCCACGGGTAATTCTTCGGGTCGGCCCATTTGGTGGCGCCGCTCAGCACGAACAGCTGCGGCACCTTTTTGCTGTTGAGGTAGCGATGCACGGCGTTGTTGGTCGCGGTACCCAGCGAGCCGAACATGACAAGCACTTCTTCCTGCTCGACCAGCTTGCGGGTCTGCTCCACCGTCTTGGGCGGCGAGTAGGCGTCGTCGAGGGTGATGAACTTGACCTTACGGCCGTTGATGCCGCCGTCCGCGTTGACCTTCTCGAAATAGGCCTCCTGCGCGCGGCCGATGACGCCGAAGCCGGACACCGGCCCGCTATAGGGCAGCGTCTGGCCGATACGGATTTCGCCCTTGTCGTCGGCGGCGACGGCTGCGGTCGCCAACATTGCGAACACAATGCTCAATGCAGTGCGTGACACGCTCATCGTTCCCATCCCTCTGTTTTGATTGTTGTCGAAGCCGGGGGCGCGCCGCCTAAGCGCGCGCCCTTCTCAGAAAGTCGCTGCCGGCGTCGTCGAATTCGGCTTTCAGGCGCGCGACGAGTTCGGCGACCGGCGGCGCATCATTGATCTGGCCGATGCCCTGGCCCGAGCCCCAGATGTCGCGCCACGCCTTGGATTTGGTATTGCCGCCGGAGCCGAAATTCATCTTGGTCTTGTCGGCGACCGGCAGATTGTCGGGATCGAGGCCGGCGGCCACGATCGAGGGGCCGAGATAATTGCCGTGCACGCCGGTGAACAGGTTCGAATAAACGATGTCATGGGCGGCGTGCTCGGTCAGCGCCTTCTTGTAGGCGAGGTCGGCATTGGCCTCTTCGGTGGCGATGAAGCGGGTGCCCATGTAGGCGAGGTCGGCGCCGAGCGCGAGCGCGGAGGCAATGCTCCAGCCGTCGGAGATCGCGCCCGACAGCAGGATGGTGCCCTTGAACCATTGCTTGACCTCGCGCAGCAGCGCGAATGGCGACAGCGTACCGGCATGCCCGCCGGCGCCGGCGCAGACCAGAATGAGCCCGTCGACGCCCTGTTCGGCGGCCTTGCGCGCATGCTTGACGTTGATCACGTCGTGGAACACGACGCCGCCATAGGAATGCGCGGCTTCGACGATCTCCAGCGGCGGCCGCAGCGAGGTGATGATGATCGGAACCTGGTGCTTGACGCAGGTTTCCATGTCTTTCATTAGCCGGTCGTTGGAGGCGTGGCAGATCTGGTTGACCGCATAGGGCGCGACCTTCTTCGTGGGGTGCAGCGCCTTGTACTCACCGAGTTCGTCCTCGATTCGATCAAGCCATTCGCCGAGCTTCTCGACCGGCCGCGCGTTCAGCGCTGGAAACGATCCGACGATCCCGGCCTTGCACTGGGCGATCACGAGTTCCGGCCCGGACACGATGAACAACGGCGAGCCGACCACCGGCAGTTCAAGCGAATTGGCAAGCGACGCTGGCAACGGCATTCAATCCTCCCTTTGGGTTTCGAGGCCGGCGAGCGGTTCCGCTCCAGCCGGCTTGCTTACGCCCTGCATTATAGGGCTGGACGGGCCGCCGCCGACGTTCAATATTGAACAGCTGACTATTCAGTAATGAACATATGGGCCTGATCGCCGATGGACTGGGACCTGTGCAAGACCTTCGTCGCGGTGGCCGAAACCCGCAGCTTCGCCGCGGCGGCGCGCCAGCTCCGTTCCAGCCATCCGACGGTCGGCCGCAAGATCGCCGAACTGGAAGGCCAGCTCGGCATACCCCTGTTCGCGCGCTCCAACGAAGGCCTGTCGCTGACCTCGCAGGGCCGCAAATTCCGTGAGCATGTCGACGCCATGGCGGCGGCGGCGTTGCGCGCCGAGGCCGCGGTGTCGGCGACCGGTGCGGACGCCCGCGGCGTGGTCAAGCTCTCGATCGGGGCGACCTTTGCCTCGCACTGGCTGATGCCGCGGCTGGGCCCGTTCCTGCGCGCGCACGACCACATCCAGATCGAGATCATCACCCATCCGTTTCCGGCCAGCGTGCGCCGCCGCGAGGCTGATGTCGTGCTGCGTCCGGTGGACAGCGGCGAAGAGAATTTGATCGGCCGCAGGATCGGCCGGCTCGGCACCGGCTTCTACGCCTCGCGCGCCTATGCGGCGCGGCGACGGCTGCCGGAGCGGCGCGACGAATGGAAGGGGCACAGCGTGATTGGGTTCGCCGACCGGGCCTCGAACGAACGCCTGGCGCGCTGGAGCGATCTCATCACCCGGCAGGGATCAGTGGTGCTGCGCTGTTCGTCGCAGGGCGACATGCTGGCCGCCGCGAAGGCCGGCCTCGGCATCTCGGCGCTGTCCTGCTTCGTCGCCGCCGGCGATCCCGATCTGGTGCGGGTCGCGCCGCAAAAACTCGTCAGCGTGGCCGATCTCTTTCTGCTGGCGCATCCGGATCTCGTCGACCTGCCGGCAGTGCGCGCGGTGATCGATTTCGTCACGTCATCCGCGCGCGAGGACCGGGTACGGCTGCGCGGCTGACGTTACTTGGCGAGCACACCCTCGCGCTTCTTCAGCACGCGATAATAGCTCCACCACAGATGCGCCGCCGCGCCGCGCAGGGGGCGCCACGGTTCCGCCAGCGGCGCCATTTGCTTGGCGGTCGGGCGCGTCTTCAGGCCGAGCCCGATTTTGATCGCTTCCTGGATCGCGATATCGCCGGCCGGCCAGGCATCGCCATGGCCGAGGCAGAACAGCAAATAGACGTCGGCGGTCCACGGCCCGATGCCATGCAGCGCCGTCAACGTATGGTGCGCGGCGTCGGCATCCTCTTCCGCCAGCACATCGAGGTTCAACTGCTCCGCGGCCAGTTCGCGCGCGATGTTCTTCAGCGTCTTGATCTTGGCCGCCGAAAGGCCGAGCCGTCCGAGGCGGTCGGCGCGCGCCTTGCGGATGGGTTCGGGATCGAACGGATCGAACGCGGCGGTGAGGCGCCCCCAGATCGCCCCGGCGCTGGCGGTGGAGAGTTGCTGACCGCACACGATATGCGCCAGCCCGGCAAAGCCCGGCTCGCGCTGGCGCAGCGCCGGCATGCCCGTGAGTTCGAGAATCGGTTTGAGCCGCTTGTCCTGTACGACGAGGGCCGCAATCGCGTCTTCGAGGTCGGCCTGGGAGTTGAGGTGAATGGTCATTGCCCGTTAAAACCATCATGTCCTGCGAAAGAGATCAATGCCGTCACCTGTGTTCCGATTTGCGCCAAGCCCCAATGGCTACCTCCATCTCGGCCACGCTTTTTCGGCGCTGTTGAATTTCGAGCTGGCGCGCGCGAGCGGTGGAAGATTCCTGCTCCGCATCGAGGATATCGATGCGGCGCGGTGCCGGCCGGAATTCGAGGCCGCGATCTATCAGGACCTTGAATGGCTCGGCATTGGCTGGGAAGCGCCGGTGCGGCGGCAATCCGAACATCTTTCCGACTTTCGCGAGGCGGTGGAAAAACTGTCAGGCCGCGGCCTGATCTATCCCGCCTTCGAGAGCCGCGCGGAAATCGCCCGTCTGGTCGCCGAACGGGAATCCGCCGCGAAAACCGGAACGTCCTGGCCGCGTGATCCCGATGGCGCGCCGCTCTATCCGGGCGCCGCGAAGTCGTTTTCCGCGTCGGCGCGGCGGCAATTGATCGAACAGGGCCTGCCTTACGCGTTGCGGCTCGATATGGCTGCGGCCATGGCACAAGCGCCCGATCTCGCCTGGATCGAGCACGGCGAGGGCGCTGGCGGCGAAACCGGGCTCGTGGCCGCCCGGCCGGAAGCCTGGGGCGACGTCATCCTGGCGCGAAAGGAGACGCCGACCAGCTATCATCTGTCTGTTGTGATCGACGACGCCCTGCAGGGCGTCACCGACGTGGTGCGCGGCCAGGACCTGTTCTGGTCGACCAGCGTGCACCGGCTGCTGCAATCGCTGCTCGGTGTTCCGCAACCGGCCTACCGGCATCACCGGCTGGTCCTCGACGATGCCGGACAGAAACTGTCGAAGTCGACCAAGGCCACCGCCTTGCGCGAATTGCGTGGGCAGGGCGCCACGCCTGCCCACATCCGCCGTCTGCTGGGACTTCCGTAGTTCTACTGCTGTGAGCTGCCGCAAAGGCCTTCGTGACTCCGGCCGCCGTGGCATGCCATGCTGATCAATGACGGGGTGTGGGGGACCATGGCGGCAAAACCGCGCGTACAGCGTACAACACGGCTGACCAAGAGGCAGCCGAAGAAGAAGCGCGTATCGCGCGTTGGCGCGAAGAAACGCGGTTCGCGGAAAGCGGCGGCTGGGCCCGGCGTGGTCGAAGTGGCGCTGGCGGCCTTTGCGCATGAGGTGCGCACACCGCTCACCGGCATTCTGGCGATCAGCAATCTCTTGGCCACCTCCGAGCTCGACGAGCGCGAACGGCGCTGGGTCGACACCATCAAGGCCGGCGCGGAGCATCTGGCGAGCCTTGCGACCCTGTTCGTCGATGCCGCGCGCAGCAGCGGTCCGGGGCTCACCGTGCGGCACGACTTCTTCGACCTGCGCACGCTGGCGCGCAACGCCGGCGATTCCCTGACCGGGCGGGCGGCGGCGAAGGGCCTGCAGTCGTCGGTCGAGATTTCCGAAAAGCTGCCGGCCTTCGCGGTCGGCGATCCCGTTCGGCTGCGGGCGGCGCTGGAGAACCTGATCGACAATGCGGTGAAATTCACCGAACAGGGCAGCGTCACGCTGCTGGTGTCGCCGCTGCGCGCGCCCAGGGGCAAAATCGGCGTCGCCTTTGCGGTCTCCGACAGCGGCATCGGCCTCACGCTCAGCGAGATCAAGCGCCTGTTCCGCCCGTTCTCGCAGGCCAATGTCTCGATCGCCTCAAAGTTCGGCGGCACCGGGCTTGGGCTGTCGTCGGTCAAGCAGCTCGCGCGCGCCATGGGTGGCGACATCGTGGTGACGCAGCGGCGCGGCGGCGGCACCACCTTCACGCTCAGCGTCGTGATGTCGCCGGCCAAGGGCCCGATTACGATCATGACGGGGGCCGACGGCGAGCCGTCGACCGGGGCGCTGCGGCCCTTGCACCTGCTCAGCGTCGAGGACAATCCGTTTGGCCGCGTCGTGCTCAACGCCATCCTGACCGAACTCGGCCATCAGACCGAGTTCATCGGCCAGGGCGAGGCCGCGCCGGAGCGGATCGCGCAAGGAAGTTTCGACGCGGTGCTGATGGACATGGTGCTGCCGGGCATCGACGGCATCGAGGCTATCAGGCGCATTCGGGCGCTCGATCCGCCGCTCGGCCGCATCGCCATCATCTGCGTGTCGGGGCGCGGCGAGGACGAGGCGGCCTCGCGCGCCGCGGGGGCCGACGCCTTCCTGGTCAAGCCGGTCAGTCCACGTGCGCTAGCGACTGCGCTGCTTGAAGCGACACGCCGTGCGGCAGCCGCGACTTGATGATCGCTGCGTTGAGTTCGCCGCCATAAACGAAGATCGCGGCGATGAAATACAGGAACACAAGCGCGATGATGACGGATGCCAGTCCCGCATACATCGTCACGTAGTTGCTGGCGAAGCGCGTCAGATACTGGCCGAACACGATGCCCGACAGCAGCGACGCAACCAAAGTGAAAATAATACCGGGCAGGATCTGCAGAAAGCCCCGGCGTCCCGCCGGCAGCCACGCGTGCAGGATGAAGAGGGCGATGATCAGCGCGCCGATGGTGACGCTGTAGCGGGTGACGTTGAGGAAGTGCTCGTTGGTCTCGACGAAGAAGGGAATGTGGCGCCGCGCCGCCTCCAGCATCAACGGAAACAGCACGATCAGGAACGCCATCGCCAGCGCGGTGAAGGCGGCGACCAGCGTGTAGCCGATCGATTCCAGCCGCAGCCAGTACCAGCTGCGCGGCTCGATCACGGAATAGGCGCGGTTCAGCGCCACCCGCAGCGCCTCGACGCCGTTCGAGGCGAAATACACCGCCAGCACCGCGCCGATGGTCAGCAGGTCGCCGCGGGTCGTGGTCAGCACGTCGTGAATTTCGCCTGAAAGCGAATCGGCGACCTGCTGCGGCCACACCTGCAACAACAGTTCAACGGACTGGTCGGCAAGTTCCTTGGAGCCGACAAAGGCGGCCAGCGAGGTCAGCACGATCAGGAACGGAAACAGCGCCATCAGCGTCGACAGCGCGATATGGCTGGCGATCGCCCAGCCGTCATCGGCGAGGAACGTATAAAATGCATCCATCACGACGTGATAGACGTACTTGGCCTGCCTCACATGCCACCCTGGCCTTGCGATTGACGGTTCGATCCGAACATCACCCTAGCTTCTGATATTATTGGGCTAAAAGCCAGATCGATCAGGCATCGGTGCAGGCTCTGTGAACGTATGGCGGCCGGCCCGGCGCGGTGTTATGTAGCGCCGATGGCATCCTTTTTTGGTTCGATTGTTCTGCCCATCGCGGTCGCTGCTGTTGCGATCGTGTTGTTATTGGGTCTCATCAACATGATGCGGGGCGGCTCGCCCAGCCGCTCGCAGAATCTGATGCGGCTGCGGGTGCTGCTGCAATTCATCGCCATCGTCATCACGATGGCCGTGGTCTGGGCGATGGGCAAATAGGGCAAGTAAGAGGGGATCCGCCAATGGTCGTGCTTAATAGAATCTACACGCGGACCGGCGATGACGGCACCACCGCGCTCGGCAGCGGCGAACGGCGCCCGAAATACGATCTGCGCGTCAGCGCCTATGGAACCGTGGACGAGACCAACGCCGCGATCGGCGTGGTGCGGCTGCATCTGGCGCAGGCGCGCGAATTCGATGCGATGCTGGGCCTGATCCAGAACGACCTGTTCGATCTCGGCGCCGATCTCGCGGTGCCCCAGCGCGACGGCAAGGCGGAGCGGCTGCGCATGCTGTCCAGCCAGGTCGAGCGGCTCGAGCGCGATATCGATACGCTCAACGCCCATCTGGCGCCCCTGACCTCCTTTGTGCTGCCGGGCGGCACCCCCGCTGCGGCATACCTGCATCTCGCTCGCACCATATGTCGCAGAGCGGAACGGATCATGGTGGAACTGGCGGCCAGGCCGGAAGAGCCGGTCAGCGAGCCTGCCATACAATATATGAACCGCCTGTCGGATTTCCTGTTCGTCGCCAGCCGCGCCATGAACGATAATGGCGCCGGGGACGTGTTGTGGGTGCCCGGCCAGAACCGCTAAACATAGCGTTTTCCAGCGAGGTGGACCCGGTTCGCGCTCAGAAAACGCGTCAAAAAAAGGAATCCGGAGTCCCGTTTCGATAATCGAAACGGAACAGGCTCTGGCCTTCCAAAGGGGTCGATTTTTGGCTTTCGCGCGTTGACCGCCGATAGCGGGACCTTTAGGTTCCGCGCCCAAGCTAATAGAGAGCTCACCAAACCCCAGAATTCAAGCGAAAGAGGATCGATGAAGGTTCTTGTGCCGGTAAAACGGGTGGTCGATTACAACGTCAAGGTCCGCGTCAAGAGCGACGGAACGGGCGTGGAACTCGCCAACGTGAAGATGTCGATGAATCCGTTCGATGAAATCGCCGTCGAGGAAGCGCTGCGGCTGAAGGAAGCCGGCAAGGCGACCGAAGTGGTGGTGGTGTCGATCGGGCCCGCACAGGCCTCCGAGACGATCCGGACCGGTCTTGCGATGGGCGCCGACCGCGGCATCCTGGTCAAGGCCGAAGGCAATGTCGAACCGCTGGCGGTCGCCAAGATTCTCAAAGCCATCGTCGACGAAGAGAAGCCCGGCCTCGTCATCCTCGGCAAGCAGGCGATCGACGACGACTCGAACCAGACCGGCCAGATGCTGGCCGCACTTCTCGGCTGGTCGCAGGCGACCTTTGCCTCCAAGCTCGAAGTCGACGGCTCCGATTTCAAGGTGACGCGCGAAGTCGACGGCGGCCTGCAGACCCTCAAGCTGAAGGGACCGGCGATCGTCACCACCGATCTCCGCCTCAACGAGCCGCGCTACGCCTCGCTGCCCAACATCATGAAGGCGAAGAAGAAGCCGATCGCCGACAAGAGCGCGGCCGACTACAGCGTCGATCTCACGCCGCATCTCGAAGTGCTGAAAACCACCGAGCCGCCCGGCCGCAAGGGAGGCGTCAAGGTCAAGGACGTCGCCGAACTGATTTCGAAGCTCAAGAACGAAGCCGGGGTTCTCTGATGACCACGCTGTTGATTGCCGAACACGACCATGAGGCCCTCAAGGACTCCACCAACAAGGCGCTGACCGCGGCCACCCAGCTGGGCGCCGAGGTTCACGTGCTGGTCGCCGGTGGCGGCCAGGGCACCAAGGCGGCGGCCGAGGCGGCGGCGAAGCTCGCCGGCGTCACCAAGGTGCTGGTTGCCGAGGGCGACGCCTATGCCCATGACCTTGCCGAGCCGCTGGCGGCGCTGATCGTGGCGCTGGCGCCGTCCTATGACGCCTTCGTCGCGCCCGCGACTTCGCGCTTCAAGAACGTGATGCCACGCGTCGCCGCTTTGCTCGACGTGATGCAGGTGTCCGAAATCATCAAGGTGATTTCACCCGACACGTTCGAGCGGCCGATTTACGCCGGCAACGCGATCCAGACCGTGAAGTCCAAGGACGCCAAGAAGGTCATCACGGTACGGACCTCGACCTTCGCCGCGGCAGGTGACGGCGGCAGTGCTGCGATCGAGAACGCCGCCTCCGCGGCCGATCCGGGCCTCTCCACCTTCGTCGGCGAGGAAGTCGCCAAGAGCGATCGTCCCGAACTGACGTCCGCAAAAATCATCGTCTCCGGCGGCCGTGCCATGCAGAGCCGCGAGAACTTTGCCAAATACATCGAACCGCTCGCCGACAAGCTCGGCGCGGGCGTCGGTGCCTCGCGCGCCGCTGTCGATGCCGGCTATGCGCCGAACGACTGGCAGGTCGGCCAGACCGGCAAGGTGGTGGCGCCGGAGCTCTATGTCGCGATCGGCATCTCCGGCGCGATCCAGCATCTCGCCGGCATGAAGGATTCCAAGGTGATCGTCGCGATCAACAAGGATGAGGACGCGCCGATCTTCCAGGTTGCCGATTACGGCCTGGTCGCGGATTTGTACCAGGCGGTTCCGGAATTGACCGAGGCGCTCGGCAAGCTCGGAAAATAACGGCAGTCAAACAGCGGCCGGACGCGTAAGCTCCGGCCGGTGTTAATCTAGGGACAGCGTTTTCAAGCGAAGTGGCTACCGGGTTCGCTTGAAGAAAACGCGTCGAAAACAGGTTTAAGCCTCGGTTCGGACCGGGGCCTAACGGGATGAACTGGCGCGATATGCGTGCCGTTCGAGTGGATGGCAAGATGGCGGTGACAATCAAGAAGGTCGGCGTGATCGGCTCGGGCCAGATGGGCAATGGCATCGCCCATGTGGCGGCGCTGGCCGGCCTGGACGTGGTGCTCAACGATGTCTCCGCCGACCGGCTGAAATCGGCGATGGCGACCATCAACGGCAACCTGTCGCGCCAGGTCGTGAAAAAGATGATCACCGAGGACGCCCGCAAGCAGGCGCTGGACCGTATCAGCTCGACCGAAACCATCGATGGGTTGGCGGACTGCGACCTCGTGATCGAAACCGCGGTCGAAAAGGAAGAGGTCAAGCGCAAGATCTTCCACGACGTCTGCGCGGTGCTCAAGCCGGAAGCTATCGTCGCCACCAATTCCTCGTCGATTTCGATCACACGGCTCGCCGCCTCGACCGACCGCCCCGAGAAATTCATCGGCATTCATTTCATGAATCCGGTGCCGGCGATGGAACTGGTCGAACTGATCCGCGGCATCGCCACCGATGACGAGACCTTCGATACCGCCAAGGCCTTTGTCACCAAGGTCGGCAAGCAGATCGCGGTGTCCGAGGATTTCCCGGCCTTCATCGTCAACCGCATCCTGCTGCCGATGATCAACGAGGCGATCTACACGCTGTATGAAGGCGTCGGCAATGTCGAGGCGATCGACGCGGCGATGAAGCTCGGCGCGCATCATCCGATGGGGCCGCTGGAGCTGGCCGATTTCATCGGTCTCGATACCTGCCTGTCGATCATGCAGGTGCTGCATGAGGGGCTGGCGGATTCGAAATACCGGCCGTGTCCGCTCCTGGTGAAATACGTCGAAGCCGGCTGGCTTGGCCGCAAGACCCAGCGCGGTTTCTACGATTACCGCGGCGACAAGCCGGTCCCGACGCGCTGAGCCTCAATTTCTCGTTAACCAGCCTCGGCTAGGGTCATCAGGCGTTTCGGGAGTTGTGCGTATGGACATGATGGCTATGGTCTCGAGCATGCTCGCCATGCAGGCGGGCGGTCTACAGCAGCAGATCCAGACCTCGATGATCAAACAGAACAACGACGCCGAGAAATTCGCGGTCCAGACCCTGCTCGGCACCCCCTCGACGGCCAACCTTGCGCCGGGCGTCGGCGGCAATCTGAACGCGATCGCCTAAAACCTCTAGAACCCCGCCGTCACCGGCTTCACCGCGGCCTTGATCAGCGCAATCGCGTCGTCGCTGGCCCATTCGGCGGGACCGGCCAGGTTGGCGATTTCGCAGCCCTGGCCGTCCACCAGGATCGAGGTCGGCATGCCGAGCGCCTTGCCTATGCCCTTAAGATCCTGAAAAACCTTGGCTTTCGCGTCGGTGAAATAGGCCAGTTTGGTCAGATTGGCCTCTTTCAGGAAATTTTTGGGCTTTTCGGGATCGCGGGTGTCGATGTTGATCGCGACCACCTCGAAATCCTTGCCGCCGAGCTTGGTCTGCAGGCTGTCGAGCGCCGGCATCTCTTTCCGGCAGGGCACGCACCAGGTGGCCCACAGATTGACCAGCACGGTCTTGCCGCGCCAGTCCGAGAGTTTTCGGGGCTTGCCCTCGGCATCTTCGAACGCGAGGTCGGGGAGCCGGAGCGGACTGGTGGCCATGGTCAACGCGGCGACCTCGCCGTGCGCCAAAGGCCCGATCCTGCGCGCCAGCTCGACCGCGCCCGTACAGGCGGCATCGCCGCCCGAGCCGCGCTTGAGGCCGCCGAACCCGTAGACCCCGGCAAAGCCGATCGCCGCCCCAATCAGGACCGCGCCGATGGCAATGGGGATCCGGCGCGTGGTGGCCGGGCGAGGGGCAGGCGTTTCGGGCATATCGTTTGTCATCCTGTATCAGATACGGCTATGCAGTGCTCATGTTACGGCCGAAACCGGCACGGCGTTTCGCCGGTTTCGACGATAAAGGCCAGACCTGAATAGCCAGCACCTGAATAAGAAGTCGTGAGCGAGAAGTCATGAGCAACAAGATGTGGGGCGGCCGGTTCACCGAGCGTCCCGATGCGATCATGGAGGAAATCAACGTCTCCATCGACGTCGATCGTCACATGTATTCCCAGGACATCGCCGCGTCCAAGGCCCACGCCGCGATGCTCGCCGCGCAGGGCATTATCACGGCCGGTGATGCGAAAAATATCGGCAAAGGTCTAGACACGATTCTGTCAGAAATCGAAAAAGGCTCGTTCGATTTCAAGCGCGCGCTCGAAGACATCCATATGAACGTCGAGAGCCGGTTGACCGATCTGATCGGCCCCGCCGCCGGCCGGCTGCATACCGCGCGTTCGCGCAACGACCAGGTCGCGACCGATTTTCGTCTGTATGTGCGCGACACCATCGATGAGACCGATGCGGCGCTGGCCGCGTTCCAATATGTCCTGGTAGAGCGGGCGCTGGAACATGCCGGCACCGTGATGCCCGGCTTCACCCATCTGCAGACCGCCCAGCCCGTGACGTTCGGGCATCATCTCCTGGCCTATGTCGAGATGGCCGCGCGCGACCGCGGCCGCTTTGCGGATGCGCGCAAGCGGCTGAACGAATCGCCGCTCGGTGCGGCCGCGCTCGCCGGCACCTCGTTTCCGATCGACCGTCACGCCACCGCCAAGGCCCTGGGTTTCGACCGGCCGATGGCCAATTCGCTGGACGCGGTCTCGGACCGCGACTTCGTGCTGGAGACCCTGTCGGCGGCCTCGATCGCGGCGGTGCATATGTCGCGCTTCGCCGAGGAGATCGTGATCTGGACCTCGCCGCTGGTCGGCCTCATCAGGCTGAGCGACAAGTTCACCACGGGATCCTCGATCATGCCGCAAAAGCGCAACCCCGATGCGGCCGAACTGGTGCGCGCCAAAACCGGGCGGGTGATCGGCGCGCTGACGGCACTCTTGATCGTCATGAAGGGGCTGCCGCTCGCCTATCAAAAGGACATGCAGGAGGACAAGCAGGGCGCGATGGAAGCGTTCGCAGCCCTGTCGCTGGCGATCCGGGCGATGACCGGCATGGTTGCCGACCTCGTGCCCGACGAGAACCGGATGAAGGCGGCTGCGGGCGAGGGCTATGCCACCGCCACCGATCTCGCCGACTGGCTGGTGCGGACGCTGAAAATGCCGTTCCGCGACGCCCATCACGTCACCGGGCGCATCGTCGGTCTTGCTTCGAAACAGGGCGTGGCGCTGCACGAGCTGCCGCTGAAGGCGATGCAGGAGGTCGAGCCGAAGATTACGGCAGAGGCGCTGCGCGTATTGTCGGTGGAGGCGTCCGTCAAGAGCCGCACCAGCTATGGCGGCACGGCGCCGAAGAATGTGACGGCCCAGGCCAAGTCCTGGCTGAAGCGGCTGGAAAAAGAGCGAAAATTGGGCTGAGGCCAAAAATTTCGCTGTAATTCCATGGTTATCTCGGGGTTGTCAGGTCTCGCCAGAGCAAGCCAATCTTTGTATGGTGCGGCCCGCGTATTGGGGATTTTCGTCGTGAATCGTAACTACCGGCCGACATCGTCAGGATGGGCCATCATCCTGCTGAGCGTGACTGCGCTTGCGCTTGGCGGCTGCGGCCGCAAGGGCGGCCTCGATCTGCCGCCGAACGCCTCGAATGCGTCGTCGCAATCCGCGGCCACCGATTCGGAGACCGAGCGCGCGGCCCAGCCGGGCGTTTACAATCCGGGCTTCGGGTCTGACGCCCAGCCGGAGGCAGCCAGAGGCAAAAAGAAACCATTCATACTGGACCCGCTGCTGGGTAACTGAGCATTTCGCTTTGACGCGTTTTCCGCCGCAGATAAGTACACGCAATCTGCGTAAACTTGATTGCGCTGCGAACCGGTTCCCACTTCGCTTGAAAACGCTATAAGGCGCACCATGAATCACTTCGACTATCGCAACGGCGTGCTCCACGCCGAGGCGGTCAATCTTTCCGATCTCGCGGATGCCGTGGGAACGCCGTTCTATTGCTATTCGACCGCGACGCTGGAGCGCCACTACCGGGTGTTCACCGAGGCCTTCGCCGGCGAGAAGACGCTGGTCTGCTACGCCATGAAGGCCAATTCCAACCAGTCGGTGCTGCGCACGCTGGCGAAACTCGGCGCCGGCGCCGACGTGGTTTCCGGCGGCGAGTTGAAGCGCGCGCTGGCGGCGGGAATACCCGCAAACAAGATTCTGTTTTCCGGCGTCGGCAAGACCGAGGCGGAACTTCGCGCGGCACTGGCGGCGGATATCCTCTGCATCAACGTCGAATCCGAGCCCGAACTGGAATTGTTGTCGCGGCTCGCGGTCGAAATGGGCCGGACCGCGCGGATTTCGGTGCGCGTCAATCCCGACGTCGATGCCGGCACCCACGCCAAGATCGCCACCGGGAAATCCGAGAACAAGTTCGGCGTGCCGATTGCGCGCGCCCGCGAGGTCTATGCCCGTGCCGCAAGGCTGCCCGGGATCGAGGTCACCGGGACCGACATGCATATCGGTAGTCAGATCACGGATCTGAGCCGCATGGAGACCGCTTTCCGGATTCTCTCCGACTTCGTGCGGACCTTGCGCGCCGACGGCCACAACATCTCGCATATCGATTTCGGCGGCGGGCTCGGCATTCCCTATCACATGGACCGCGAAGCGCCGCCGCTGCCGTCCGCCTATGCCGCGATGGTCAAGCGGGTGACGCATAATCTCGGCTGCACGCTGATGTTCGAGCCCGGCCGGATGATCGTCGGCAATGCCGGCATCCTCGTTGCGCGCGTGATCTATGTGAAGCCGGGCGATGCCAAGAATTTCGTCGTCATCGATGCCGCGATGAACGATCTGATCCGCCCCACGCTGTACGAAGCCCATCACGACATCCTGCCGGTCCGCGAAGCTGCGCCAGGCACGCCGACGATCACCGCCGATGTGGTCGGGCCGGTCTGCGAAACCGGTGATTATTTGGCGCTCGACCGCCAGATCCCCGAGCCCAAGGCCGGCGATCTCCTGGCGATCATGACGGCCGGCGCCTACGGCGCGGTGCAATCAGGCTTTTACAACACCCGCGCGCTGGTGCCGGAAGTGCTGGTCAAGGACAATCAATTCGCGGTGGTGCGTCCGCGCATCGAGGTCGACGACCTGATCGCGATGGACCGGCAGGCGCCGTGGCTGTGACCAAGGCATAATGTCAGCGCGCGCTGACATTGTGCCGATTTCAAAGGAGGTTCCGATGCGCATTCTGGCTTTGGCTGTCTTGACGATGGCGGCGGTTTCGGCGACGTCGCCGGCGCGCGCCCAGACCTATAATCCGAGGTATCCGGTCTGCCTCAAGGCCATCCAGAATTTCGGTGGTGAACGCATCGAATGCACCTATACCTCGCTGGAGCAATGCAACGCGACCGCGCTGGGCCTTCCCGCCCAGTGCATCGAGAACCCGTACTACGGGGGGCGGCCGGAAGGAAGCGGCCGGCGTTATCGCCACGGTTATTAGCGGCTATTAGCGAACGAGCTCCGGGGGGTGCGCGGCGCGCTACTTCGCCGCGTGACTGCCGCCCTTGGCGCCGCCGACGATCACACCCGCGGCCTTTTCGATCGGCTTGATCGCCTCGGTGAAATCCGACCCCTCGCCCTGATCGCGGATCACGACCTCCCACAGGCGTCCGACCGCTTCGGCGACCTCCATCGACAGCCCCAGCGATTTCATTTCGTCCAGCGCGAGCCGCACGTCTTTCACCATCAGACCGGTGGCGAAGCCGAAGTCGAACGTCCGCGGCAGCACCGCGCGAGGAAATTTGTCGCGGCTGGCGGTATTCATTCCCGAGCCGGCATTGATCACGTCGATCATTACGGCCGGATCGAGCCCCGATTTGACGCCCATCACCACCGCTTCCGAGGTCGCCACCATCGCGGTGGCCGACAGGAAATTATTGGCGAGCTTCATGGTCTGCGCGGAACCCGGTTTCTCGCCAATGAAGAACACCTTGCCGATGACACCGAGCGCGGGCTTCAACATGTCGCAATCGGCGCGCGGGCCCGACACCATCACGGCGAGCGTGCCTTTTTCCGCGCCGCCGACGCCGCCGCTGACGGGAGAGTCTATCTGCACGATGTTCTTCGCGGCCAGGAGGCCGTGAATCCGCGTTGCCATTTGCGAGCCGACGGTGGAGAGGTCGACGAAGCGCTTGACGCGCTTGCCGTCGATCACGCCGCCGGCGCCGGTTGCGACGTCGAGCGAGGCCTGCAACGACGGCAGGCTCGCCAGCACCGTTTCACAGCGATCGGCGACATCCTTTGGCGATGACGCCACTTGCGCGCCGAGCGCCACAAGCTTGTCGGTGGCTTCCTTCCGCGTATCGAACACGGTGAGCTGGTGGCCTGCCTCGATCAGGCGGCGCGCCATCGGGAAGCCCATCTTGCCGAGGCCGATGAATCCGATTTCCATGGTGTTGTTTCCTGTTTCACAATGTCATTGCGAGAAGCGCAGCGACTTGTCCGCCGTAGCGAGGTGGATTGCTTCGCTTCGCTCGCAATGACGGAAAATTCTTGTTGGATTGTTGGTCGGTTCTAAGCCTTGTCCATTTCCGCGAACACTTCGCGCGCGATGCGAAAGCTGTCGACGCCGGCGGGCGCGCCGGCGTAGATCGCGACCTGCATGAAGATTTCGCGGATTTCGTCTTTGGTCACGCCGTTGGTCAGCGCGCCCTTGATGTGGGTGCGCAGTTCATGCGGCCGGTTCAGGATCGAGATCATGGCGAGGTTGAGCATGCTGCGGGTCTTGCGCGGCAGTTCCTCGCGGCCCCACACCGCGCCCCAGCAATATTCGGTGAGCAGCTCCTGGAATGGGCGGTTGAAATCGTCGACGTTCTTCAGGGCGTTGTTGACATAGGCCTCGCCGAGCACGGCTTTGCGCACTTCCAGGCCCTTGTCGTAGGTCTTCTTGTCCATGACGTTCCTCCGGTATTGTTGCGGTATTTTTGCGGGTTCGGGCGGACGTTAGGGGGTCGAAGCCCTGCAGTCACGCCTTCGTGTTATGCGTATTTCCGGGTGTGGGTTAGCCTTGGAAACGGGTGCCTCATTGCCGCCGCTGTGCTAGGCTGATTTGTCGGCAACCCGGAGAGTTTATTGAACGGCGCCAACCCTGACCCCACGGAGCCAGCGCGCGAGCCTGATGCGGTCGCGCGGCTTCAGCTGACGCAGGCCCTGCAGCGGGCCCAATATGCGATCGCGTGGGAGCGCGGGTGGCCGATTCTGGCCCGGCTGTTGACCGTCGTCGGACTGTTTCTGGTGGCGTCCTGGGCCGGATTGTGGCTGGCGCTGCCGTTTGTCGCCCGTGTCGTCGGCATCGCCTTGTTCGCAGGCCTCGCGCTCGGCGCGTTGTACCCGATTTTGCGCTATCGCTGGCCGACCCGTGAAGAGAGCCTGAGCCGGCTCGACCGCGGTACCGGCATTCGCCATCGCCCGGCGACCGCGCTCACCGACACGCTGGCAAGCAAGGATCCGATCGCGCTGGCCCTCTGGAAGGAGCAGCGCGAGCGGACGCTGGCCTCGATCAAGCGGATCCGGGCCGGTCTGCCGTCGCCGCGGCTGGCGATCCACGATCCCTGGGCGTTGCGTGCGCTGGTCATGGTGATGGCGGTGGCGGCCTATTTTGCCGCCGGTGACGAGCGCGCGATGCGCATCGCAGCCGCCTTCGACTGGAACGGGGTGCTGGCGCCGGCCAATGTCCGGGTCGATGCCTGGGTGACGCCACCGGTCTACACCAGCAAGCCGCCGATCATTCTTTCCGCCGCGAGCAAGGACGCTGGAACCAATAGCGGGCCGCTGGCGGTTCCGGCCGGCAGCACGCTGCTGGTGCGCTCCAGCGGCGGCTCGATCGATGTCGTGGTGGGTGGCGGCGTCACTGAAGTCGCGCCCAGCGAACAGGCGCCGAAGGGCACCAACGAGCGCCATTTCAAGATCGCCGGCGACGGCACCGCCCATGTCCGTGCGCCGGCCGGCCAGCCGCAATGGCGGTTCGCCGCGACGCCCGACCGTGCCCCGACCATTTCGCTGGCGAAGGATCCCGAGCGCCAGGCCCGCGGCTCGCTGCAGATGTCCTACAAGCTCGAGGACGATTACGGCGTTACTGAAGCGCGCGCCTCCTTCGCGGCCCGGCCGGACGATCCCGGCAAGGAAGCAGTCAGGGAAATCGGAAAGGAACCGGCAAAGGGTGCCAAGGGCGGAGACAAGGCTGCCGAAAAAACCGCCGAGGCGCGCCCGCTGTTCCCGGCGCCGCAGTTTCCGCTGGCCCTGCCGAACGCGCGCACCCGCAATGGTGTCGGCCAGACCGTCAAGGATCTCAGCGAGGATCCCTATGCCGGCGCCGACGTCACGCTGACGCTGACGGCCAAGGACGAGGCCGGCAATGAAGGCCGCAGCGAGCCGTTCAACATGCGGCTGCCGGAGCGGCTGTTCACCAAGCCGCTGGCGCGCGCGCTGATCGAGCAGCGCCGCATCCTGGCGCTCGACGCCAACCAGAATGGCCAGGTCTATGCCGCGCTTGCCGCGCTGATGATCGCGCCGGAATTGTTTACGCCGGAAGCCGGCCATTATCTCGGCCTCTACAGCGTCTCGCGCCAGCTCGAGGCGGCGCGCACCGATGACGCCATGCGCGAGGTGGTGGCGAGCCTGTGGTCGCTCGCGGTCACCATCGAGGACGGCAACATCACCGATGTCGACAAGGCGTTGCGCGCGGCGCAGGAGGCGCTGAAGCAGGCGCTGGAGCGCGGCGCCAGCGACGAGGAGATCAAGAAGCTCACCGACAATCTGCGCGCCGCGCTGGATAATTTCCTGCGCCAGCTCGCCGAACAGCTCAAGAACAATCCGCAGCAACTGGCGCGGCCGCTCGATCCCAATACCAAGATGCTGAGCCAGCAGGATCTCAAGAGCATGCTCGACCGGATGGAGCGGCTGTCACGCTCCGGCGACAAGGATGCGGCAAAGCAATTGCTGGAGCAGCTGCAGCAGATGCTGGAAAACCTGCAGATGGCGCAGCCCGGCCAGTCCGGCGACGGCGACATGGAGCAGGCGCTGAACGAGCTCGGCGACATGATCCGCAAGCAGCAGCAGTTGCGCGACAAGACCTACAAGCAGGGCCAGGATTCGCGGCGCGATCGCATGCGCGGCAAGCAGGGCGAGCAGAGCATGGGCGACCTGCAGCAGGACCAGCAGGGCCTGCGCGACCGCTTGAAGAAATTGCAGGAAGAACTCGCCAAGCGCGGCATGGGTCCGAGCCAGCGCGGCGAGAAAGGCCAGCGCGGCGAAAAGGGTCAGCAGGGTCAACAGGGTCAGCAAGGCCAGCCCGGCGGCGACCAGGGCGACGGCGAGGACGGCCTGGAGCAGGCCGATGGCGCGATGGGTGACGCCTCCGGCCGGCTCGGCGAAGGCAACGCCGACGGTGCGGTGGATTCGCAAGGCCGCGCGCTGGATGCGCTGCGCAAGGGCGCCCAGAGCCTCGCCGAAGCGATGCAGCAGGGCGACGGCGACCAGCCGGGAGACGGCCCGGGCAATCCGAACGGCCGGCAGCAGGGCGCGCAACGGAATACCGATCCGCTCGGGCGGCCAATGCGCAGCAACGAGTTCAGCGACGACTATTCGGTGAAGATCCCCGGCGAGATCGACGTGCAACGCGTGCGCCGCATTCTGGAAGAACTGCGCCGGCGCCTCGCCGATCCGGCCCGGCCGCAGATCGAACTCGATTACATCGAGCGGCTGCTGAAGGATTACTAGAGCGGCTCTCTCCCCGTCATTGCGAGCGAAGCGAAGCAATCCATCTCGCGACAAAGCAAGTATGGATTGCTTCGTCGCTACGCTCCTCGCAATGACGAAACTACGTCTTCCGCGCCGCCAGCGCATCGGCCACCGCGGTGCGGATATCCGCGACCGAAAACGGCTTTGTCACCACGTCGTGCACGATCGCATTGAGGCCGGAGGCGCGTTCGCGCTGATCGGCAAAGCCGGTCATCAGCAGAATCTTCAGATTGGGGAAATCGCGCGCCGCCGCCAGCGCCAGCGCGATCCCGTCCATCACGGGCATCTGGATGTCGGTGAGCAGCAGGTCGAACGCACCCTTTTCGCGGTTGAGGATATCAAGCGCCTCGGCGCCGTCCTCGGCGGTGATAGTCTCATGGCCGTCCATGGCGATGGCGCGCGCCACCAGGGAGCGCATCGAGTCTTCGTCGTCGGCAATCAATACACGCGGCATGGCAACAGCTCATTTGCGAGCGGGACGTCCGGCCAGGTTTACGCGCGGCCGGCGGCCAGATCCCGCTTGTTGAAGAAGCGTACATCAATATTGCGGCCTTCGGGCGGCGGCGACGCCAGCCGCGACTTGAAATAGGCGCGCTCGCCCGGCTTCAGCACCGGCTGCTCGAGCACCGCGTTCCAGGCATAGATCTCCGCGCCCTGTTCGTCGCGAACGCTAAAGCGCAGCCGCGGCAATTCGACCGGCTTCCTGGTCTCGCCGACGATCACGCCTTCGATGACCAGCACCGGCTTGCCGTCGACGGTCTCGTTGGTGATCTTGATGTCCTTGAACGACAGTCCGCGCAAATTCACATCCAGCCCGACCATCTTGTAGAACGTCGCGGTCTGCGGCAGCAGCCGCACCACGTCGGTGCGCCAGAACATCAACGCCACGACCAGCGCGCCCATCGCGGCGCAGGCGACGGGAGCGCTGATGGACGGCAGGCGCATGGACGGCAATTTGGGCAGCCGGAACAGCTTGGCCAGCCGCGAGCGGTGGGTGGAAACCGCCTCCTGATGCGCCTCGGCATCCTGCTGGGCGACCGACGGCCAGTCGGCTTCATTTCCCCGGGAACTTTCGCCCTCGGCGGGCCAATCGGCCGAAATCGACGGGCTGTCGACCATCGGTGGCTCCTGGGCCTCTTCCTGGCGGGCCATGGCCTCCCACTCGGCGGCAGCGTCCGCCTCGGCATTTCCGGTTCCCTGGCTGGCTTCCGCCATCGCCGGCACGGCAGGCGCGATCTCGACCGCGTCCTCGGGGCGCGCCAGCCAGGTTTCCTTGCAGCGGGAACAACGGACGGTACGGCCGGCGGCACCCAGGGTGGCCAGCTTGATCGCGTAGGATGTTGTACAATGGGGGCAGACGATGTGCATGGAGCCCGTTTCCACAGTGTCTTTGGGCCGATGCTACCTAGCGACCGTTAACGAATCGGAAACCATAACGGTCGCACAACCGTTTTGTCCGGCTCGCGCCCAAAGCCTGGGGCTGCGAGCCCCAAGGTATGGGTTTCCGGTCAAGGCCCAGGCAAACGTCGAGGCCGAGGCAGAAGCCGAGGCCCATCTCGAGCGGAGCTGAGCTTGGTTCGGTTCGAAAATGTTGGATTGCGCTACGGGCTCGGCCCGGAGATTTTGCGCGACCTGTCGTTCCTGATCCCGGCCCATTCCTTCCAGTTCCTCACCGGCCCGTCGGGCGCCGGCAAGACCTCGCTGCTGCGGCTGTTATTCCTGTCGATGCGGCCGACGCGCGGCCTGGTCAATCTGTTCGGCCACGACGTCTCGCTGCTCGGCAAGGACCAGATTGCGGATTTGCGCAAACGCATCGGCATCGTGCTGCAGGATTTTCGCCTGCTCGATCACATGACGACCTATGAGAACGTGGCGCTGCCGTTCCGCGTCATGGGGCGGGATGAATCCAGCTACCGGCGCGAAGTGATCGATCTGTTGAAATGGGTCGGGCTCGGCGAGCGCATGGATGCGCTGCCGCCGATCCTGTCCGGCGGCGAAAAACAACGCGCGGCGATCGCGCGCGCGGTGATCTCGCGTCCGCAATTATTGCTGGCGGACGAGCCGACCGGCAGCGTCGA
The DNA here is from genome assembly GCF_018130205.1 of Bradyrhizobium sp. AUGA SZCCT0222. Classification (NCBI taxonomy): domain Bacteria; kingdom Pseudomonadati; phylum Pseudomonadota; class Alphaproteobacteria; order Hyphomicrobiales; family Nitrobacteraceae; genus Bradyrhizobium; species Bradyrhizobium sp. AUGA SZCCT0222. The sequence continues at coordinate 20,869 of NZ_JAFCLX010000047.1, read as the reverse complement.
TCCGACGCTGGGCCGGCGGTTGCTCCGGCTGTTCATCGAGCTCAACAAGTCTGGCACCGCCGTGATCATCGCGACCCACGACATCACGCTGATGGATCAGTACGAGGCGCGGCGTCTGGTGCTGCATCAGGGACGGGTGCATATCTATGAGTAGATCCGGTGACGAGCATGGTCCGCTGGTCGATCTCGGGCACGAACGCCCGCAGGTCCCGGCGCGGGCGCGCAACATGTCGCCGATCGTGCCGCGCGCCTCGATCTCCGGCCGCGCGCTGGTCGCGGTGGTCGCGATCATGACGTTCCTCGCCTCGATCACCACGGGCACCGTGCTGCTGGTAAGCGCGTCGGCGGCGGAGTGGCAATCGGAAGTTGCCAGCGAAATCACCATCCAGGTGCGTCCCTCGGCAGGCCGCGATCTCGACCGCGATGCGATCGCGGCCGTCGAGGCGATGCGGGCGCAGCCCGGCATCGTCGAGGTCCGGCCCTTCACCAAGGACGAGTCGGCCAGATTGCTGGAGCCGTGGCTCGGCACCGGGCTGTCGATCGAGCAACTGCCGGTGCCGCGCGTCATCGTAGCAAGGGTGCAGCCCGGCACCACGCCCGACCTCGCCGCCTTGCGCGCGCGGGTGCTGCAGGCAGCCCCCTCCGCCAGCGTCGACGATCACCGCGCCTGGATCGAGCGCATGCGCTCGATGACCGGGGCGACGGTATTCGCCGGCATCGGCATCCTGGCGCTGGTGATCGTGGCGACCATCATTTCGGTGTCGTTTGCGACGCGTGGCGCGATGGCGGCGAACCGCCCGATCGTCGAGGTGCTGCATTTCGTCGGCGCCGGCGACAGCTACATCGCCAACCGCTTCCTGCGGCATTTCCTCAGGCTCGGCCTCGAGGGCGGGTTGATCGGCGGCGGCGCTGCAATGCTGGGTTTTGGTTTCTCGGAATCGATCGCGAGCTGGTTCTCGGGCACGCCGGTCGGCGATCAATTTGCCGCGCTGCTGGGGACGTTTTCGCTGCGTCCGTCCGGCTATCTGGCGCTGGCGGCGCAGGCGGTGCTGATCGCCGCGATCACGGCCTGGGCCTCGCGGCGGACGCTGTTCGCGACGCTGGACGACATTGATTGAAACGTTTTCGAGCGAAGCAATGGCCGGGGACTTGATCCGGGGGAGGGCGCCGGACCAGACTCCACTTCGCCCAAAAAACTTCTAGAATTGCGAGCGGAGAGGACAGCAAGAACTGCATGCGTGTGCAACCCGACGATACGTCGCCGAATGCGCCGGCCGTGCGGCCGCGAGGGTGGCTGCGTGCGACCATCGTCGCCACGCTGGCGCTCGGCTTCGTCGGCGCGGCGGTGGGCTTCATCGGCTTCCTGTCGCAACTGCGCGGCGTCGAAATCAAGCCGGCCCGCAATGCCGACGGCATCGTGGTGCTGACCGGCGGCTCGTCGCGGGTGTCGGATGCGATGGAATTGCTGGCCGGCGGCTATGGCAAGCGGCTCTTGATTTCGGGCGTGCACCCGACCAACGCCGCCAGCGACATCTCCCGCACGCTGCCCGACAACCATTCGCTGCTGCGCTGCTGCGTCGATCTCGACCGCTCGGCCGTCAATACGCGAAGCAACGCGGCGGAGACGCGGCGCTGGGTCAAGGACCGCGGTTTCAAATCGCTGATCGTGGTGACTTCGAACTACCATATGCCGCGCGCGATCGTCGAATTGTCGCATGCGATGCCGGATATCGAACTGATCCCGTTCTCGGTGGTCGGCGACCGATGGCGCGACGAGCCGTGGTGGACCTCAGGCGTAACCTTCCGCCTGCTGCTGTCGGAATATGTAAAATATGTCGCCGCCGAATTACGGGTGACGCTTGCCGATATCGGCATCGAGCTTTTGCCTGACGATCAGCCGACCGGTTCGACGGCACCGCGCCGGCCAGCGACCGCGCAGGCGAATTGACCGCAGGCGCTGCTACCCGCTGTGCCTAAGCCGCGCAGATCAGTTTCAGCTCGGCTTCGAACCGGATGCTTCGCTTGCCCGCCAGCGCGGTCCCCTCGAGGGTGCCGCCCTCCGCATCGCACGTCCCGGAAAACCCGATTCCGATTTCATGCCCGCCAAAGACCGGGTCTTCACCCCGTGCTGGCGTGTGTTCCTGATTGACCATCTGGCCTTTCCAGCGGCCGCCGGCTGATGAATACGATCCGAGGTAATAGAAGAAGGCATCGCCGCCGACGATGCGGCCGTCGTTGAGCAGCATGACGCCGGTCAGGCCGCCGGGCATGCCGTCGAGGATCTTGAGGTGAATCGAGTAGAGCCCGTTGGAAATGCCGCCTTCGCCGATGGTGCCGGGGGCTGCGAGTTCGCTCTCGTCGAGCGGTGTCATCACCGATCGAAACGTCGCGTTGGGCATTTGCGGCGAGCCGCCCTCGAAGCAAAACGCGTTTCCGACCGCCCGTCCGGTGACCGCAATGGTCGAAACGTCGGAGCCGAGCAGCGATTGATGAGCAGCACCGAAATTGTGCCGGCGGCTGGTCACCTCGACGGCGATCTCCTCGCCGTCGAAACGATAGGTGCCGATATGGGCGAACCCCGAATTGCCGCCCAACAGCTTGCCGTCCCGGACGTAGCTGACGCTGCGTCCGACGGCTTCGTTGACCCTGAATTCGCTTTTAAAGAAGCCGTCGAAACGGTGTGATGTCGTGCCCATGCGGGACACCTAGCCCAGAACGCCATTTGCGTCACCCCGTTTTCCACCTCATCGGAGCTGGGTGGCGAAAATGCCGCAAACGCCTATTCGGCAGGCGTTTTCCGCTGCACGACTGGGTGCGAATCGTGCAGCATCAATGCCAGCTGGTGCAATTGCGTATCGCGAAAACCTTCGGCTTCGATCGCCTTCACCGTCGCCAGCACATAGTCGCGGTTGACGCCGGACTGGCCGTGACCCTGCAGCACATGACGCAATTGGTCCGCCAGCGACAGCCGTCCGGCGTACTGCACATGGCCGCGGTCGACCACATAGGCCAGCGCACTGACGCGCTGCCGCGCCTCGTTCTCCAGCCACAGCGAGCGCTTCACCTCGCGGTAGACCGAGGTGACCTGTTCGCGCTCGCGTAAATAGGCGACGGTGGCGGCGCGGTTCTGTTCCGCGACCCGGAATGCGATGCCGCGGCAGGCGCCGCCGCGATCGAGCCCGAGTACCAGGCCGGGTTTTTCCGGGGTGCCGCGATGGACAAAGGAATAGACGCACAGCGCGCGGTGCTCGCCGATCAGCCGGGCCGGCACCCGTTCGACGAATTCGAAGCCCGGCCGCCACATCAGGGAGCCATAGCCGAACACCCAGAGGTCGCCGCTGGAGAATTCCGAATCTTGCAGGGTCATTGCGGACATCGGCACAAGCGTTTTCGAACGAAGCATGCCCTCGGACTTGATCCGGGGGTGAGGACCGGTTCGCGTAAAGAAAACGCGTCCAAACGAGGAACGGCTACCAGAAGGGGAGAAGCGAAGCAAATTCAGCGGCTTTTGCCGGGGCCGGTACTCGCTTACATTTGACAAAATCATGAGCCAAAGGTCGCCGCATGCCTGACATCACCCCTGCGCCGCGCCGGCGCCCGCTTTGGCGCCTTTTCATCTTGCCCGCACTGCTGGTGGTCGCAGCCATCGCCTGGAGCGGTTTCTGGTTCTATGCGGCCTCCGAGGTCGGCGTGCGCGCCGATGCGTGGCGCGCGCAGGAAGCGAAAGCCGGCCGGATCTATGATTGCGGCAAGCGCTCGGTCGCGGGCTATCCGTTCCGCCTCGAAGTCCGCTGCGAGGACGCCAGCGTGACGCTGGTCTCGCAGACCGCGGGCGCCGGCGCGCCGTTCACGGCGCGGCTCGGCGAGATCATGGTGATCGCCTCGATCTACCAGCCGAAACTCCTGATCGCCGAATTCAAGGCACCGGCGACGATTGCCGATCGCGGCCAGCCTCCGTCGCTGAAGGTGAGCTGGAGCGTTGGCCGCAGCAGCGTAGCGGGGCTGCCGGCCGTTCCGGAACGCGCCTCGATCGTGTTCGACAATCCCACGATCGAGCGCGTCAACGGACCGGTGCAGACGCCGCTGGCGCGCGCCAACCGTGTTGAACTGCACGGCAGGCTTGCGGAGGGATCATCGATTGCAGATCCGGTGATCCAGACCGCGCTGCAGATATCAGCAGGGAGCATTCAGGAATTGCATCCGCTGCTGGCGACGCCGTTCGAATCCGATGTGCAGACCAAGCTCAGCGGCCTGAAGGATTTCTCGCCAAAGCCGTGGCCCGAGCGCTTCCGCGAAATGCAGGCCGCGGGCGGCAAGGTCGAGATCGTGCGATCGCGGATTCAGCAGGGCGAACTGGTCGCCGTGGCCGCGGGGACACTGGGCCTCAACGCGCAGGGGCAGATCGAGGGCGAGCTGCAGATGACGGTGACAGGTCTGGAGCGGGTGATCCCGGCGCTGGGTATCGACAAAATGCTGGAGCAGGGCGTGCCGCAGGCCACGCTCGATCGCGTGGCGCCCGGCGTCAAGAGCCAGGACCTCACCAATCTGTTCGGCGCGCTCGACAAGGCTATTCCGGGTCTTGGCAAGGTCGTCAAGCAGAACACCAATGTCGGCGTCGCCGTCGGCATCAATTCGCTCGGCACCGCAGCCGAACTGGAAGGCAAGAAGGCCCGCAGCTTCCCGCTGCGCTTCGTCGACGGCGCTGTGTTGCTGGGGCCCCTGAAGGTGGGACAGATCCCGCCGCTGTTTTGATTCTTCCCGTCGTCCCTGCGAAAGCCAGATGCGCAATTGCGCATCGTGGGACCCATACGCCGGGGCCCGCGTCGTTGGATAAGCAGGATAACGATCAGCGTGAGACCATTTCCGCTGGTGGTTATGGGTCCATGCTTTCGCAGGGACGACGAAGGTTAATGATATCTCCGCATTCCATCACCTGCTTGCGCGCCGTGAATTTTTGATCGCCGAGGCGTGTGCTGGCGGCAGGAATATTGCCGCAAGATTCAATCGCATTCGGCATTTTTGTTCGACCTGTTCCACTGTTGGAACAGCCGCTTAGTTCACGATGCGTGACTCGCGTCACGGCGATCGCTGAACCGTTCCGACATTCTGACGATGGTTGCGGGATGATCCCGCACCTCAACAGATGGATGGAGAACTGGAATGACGGACGTTACGAAAAACGATGCAGTCAATCATGAGCTTTCGATCGATGAACTCGACGCCGCTGCCGGCGGCTTCTGGAAGGAACTGGCCGTCGCGGTGGGTGCCGGCGGCGTGACCGGCGGCATGGGCGGCGCGGCGGTCGGCGGCATCGGCGCCATACCGGGTGCCATTGGCGGCGCGCTCCTCGGCGGCATCGGATATTGCATCAGCGCAATCTTTTGAGCTGACCGTGCCAAGCGAGACTGTCGAATCGTTTTCGATTCAGCAGTCTCGCTTTCGCGATTGCCTTCGGCGCGACGTCATGAGAGGGCGTCGCATTTTTTAGATGACGCGGTCCCCGGGTTGCATCAGCGCGCTCGGCCGGGATCGAGTTGGCGAAAAATGACCTCGCGTCATTAATCGCCTTCGGCATATATCGATCGAGTGATCTGCCCGACGCAAACGGAGTACTCCGTGAAGGGAGTGCTTTACCCCCGAGGGAATGTTGCGCTCGGAAGCACTTTGGTGCTCGGCTATGGCAGCTTCCGAAGTCGAGTCCAAAGAGAGGTAAGGGCCGTGATCGGCCGCCAGACGACTTAAACAGTATCGCAAACTGCAAGTCGGAACTCACCACAAGAGAGCTTGTCCGCAGGAGGAGCAGATGACGAAGCGCCCCTCAGGAGCAATGGGAATCTTGGGTGATCAAAGCCCACTAACAGGCAACTCGGTGAGAGCGAATGAATGGGAGCTGTCGCTGCCGAAATTTCATCACCAGGCAGAAAACGGCGTGCTCTCAATACCTGATCCCGGTCCAACGGGCTTTGATTTCGTCCTGCCCGATCAGGACCCCGCGGCTGAAGCGCTGTGGGCTCTGGCAAGAGATTTCATGTGGCGGCGAGCTTTGATGAAAGATGACTAGTGAACGACTGCTGATGGCCCTGCAATTCCACCGTGCCGTCGATAGTTTGGAAATCTGGAGCGCGAGCAGTGACGGCTTTTCGTTCGTGATCACCCACGAGAGCCGCGCCGGCCCCGGCTTTCACGGACGGCCCGGCTACGTGGCGTCATGGCGTCCGCTTTATCAGGGCAGCGGGGCGATCAAGATCGGCGGATCGCCTTTTTCAACGTTCGAGGCGACCGAGGAAGCGTGCAACCTGATGCTGAAGCATCTGACGAGTGAAAGCTGACGGGAGGATTGGGATAAATTACGAAGAGGCCGGTCGCTAAACCGTTCCGGACTTTTTACGGTTCCAAACAGGCAGGATGGTCAATATTGACCAACCCTCAAGCAGCAAATGTGGTTTGGTAATTTGCGAGCGCTGCGCCAGGGCCGCCCCCCGCGCCGCGCTCAAGACGGCCCCAGCGCTCTCCAGCCCCCGCGCTGGGGCCATTCTTTTGAGGCGGCTAATCCGGGCGCAGGCGGGCTCAGGGCCGAGCAGCGGTCGTTGCGCCACCGCATTTTCGCCTAACAATCATGGGTACGTGAACGCAGGGCAGGTTCAAATGCCGGAGCCCTGTCATGTTGAGACTGGTTTTTGTTGCGTCCGTACTGGTTGCCTTTTCTTCATCCGCATCAGAAGCACGCCCGCCCCGCATCGTTGGTCAAGCGCCGGGATGCAACGTAACCATGCCGTGTGACTTTTCGAATTCGCCAACGCAACGCGTGAGTATGAACGCATACGGCCGGGAATCGCAGAGCACAGAACGGCCGGCAATTTTGCCGCGCAATGCAAGGGCGGAAACGAATAGCGGGCGTAGTCAAATCGTCGGCGGGCGCCCAGCCGGTTGTCCCCGCTCTTTCTGCGGGTGCGGTGCATCCATGCGGGTGTTCGGCCATATCGTGCCCGGATTAAATCTTGCCTCCAACTGGCTGCGGTTTCCCCGGACGGCGCCTGCACCGGGAATGGTTGCCGCGCGACGTGGGCACGTCTTCGTCCTGGAGCAGCATGTCGGAGGTGATACGTGGATGGCGTACGATGCCAACTCGGGTGGCCACGCAACGAGAATCCATGCGCGCTCGTTGCGCGGGTATACAGTTGTTAATCCGCGCGCGACGTAATCCAAAGACTCTTTTGTCGACGAGATGAGTTTTCGTGCGCTGCAAGCGCCTTTCGAAGAATCGAACATTCGCCGCAAGGCGCTTGCAGGAACCTCAACGGGTAATCTTGTGAACCAGCGACTCGATGCCTGCGCGGATCGCAACGGCGGTGGCAATCGCAACCACGATGAGCGGCTGGTAGAGGGCGCCGCCCGACGCGGCATCGAGTTCATCGATGGTCAGTTCGTCGGCTTTTTTGGTCAGCTGTTCCATTTTAGTCCCTCCTGTTGCCGGTGGAGGGACTATTCCCGCCATCCGTCAGGGCAGGAGTAAGCGCGGCAGTTCCCGGTGGCTGTGACGATAGTCACAGCCGGAGTATTGCGCCCGCCGTCGGCGCGCACCCCAGCCCCTAGCTGACAAACACCACCCGCGTTTCCAGCGAAACCCGGCGGTACAAATCCTCGACGTCGTCGTTGACGAGCCGGATGCATCCGGAAGCGACGAGGTGACCGATGGTTTTGGGCGAGTTCGTGCCATGAATCAGCAGCCCGGGCTTGTCCAATAGCAACGCGCGGGCGCCGAGCGGACTGCCGGGACGGCCGGCGGAGGCGGCCAATGCGTCGGCATCCCGGGCGCTTTGCGCGGAAGAGCGCCAGTCCGGCCATTCGAGCTTGTTGGTGACGCGGAAGAAGCTGCCGCCCTTGAGGCATTCCTGCGCAATCCCGATGCCGTAGCGGCGCGCGGAATTGTTGGAATCGATCAGATAGAGAAAGCGGTTTTCCCGGTCGATCACGATCGAGCCGGGAACCACGGTGGTGCGGTAGAACACCACTTGCCGCTGCAGCGAAAACGGCAGGCCCTCGCCGGTGGAGCCGCCGTCCTCGCCGGCCTTCAGGTCGGCCATCACGACGTCTTCGCGCGCGCGTGCCGCTTTCGCTGGCGCCGGCGCCGTCACGTTGGTCGCGACGACGACCGGGCCTTTGGTTGCGACATATCCGTACATGAAGGCCGCCAAAGCGATGGCGAGTGCAAGCGCACCGGCGCCGAACGCCCATGGCTTCCAGTTCGTGCCTTCCGACAACACTTCGTTGATCTGAGCGGCGTCGCGGCCTTCCTCGACGGCGATCTCATCCTCGATCCGCCGGATCGCGGCTTCAAGCGCGGCGACATTTGAGGCGGCGGCCTCGCGGGTGAGATGGGACGACCTCGTAATGAGGTCATAGGCGTCCTTGTAGATCTTGTCGCGGCCGAGGGTGTCCTTGCCGGCAACGGCTTTGGTCAGCAATGCATAATAATCCACGGTCATGGCCTGACCCCTGAAGAACTATCTGACGGGAGGCGCGTACTGGATGCCGCCCTGGGTCCAGAGCGCATTCAGCCCGCGTGGAATGCTGAGTTTCGACTGCGTGCCGACGTTTCTCTCATAGATCTCGCCGTAATTGCCGACCGCCCGCACGGCGCGCGCGGCCCAGTCATTGGCGAGGCCCAACTGCGCGCCGAATTCGCCTTCGGTGCCGAGCAGGCGTTTTATGTTGGGATTAGCTGATTTCACCGCATCGTCGATGCCAGCCTGTTTGACGCCAAGCTCCTCGGCATTGATCAATGAATAAAGCGTCCACTTGACCAGGTTGAACCATTGGTCGTCGCCTTGCCGCACCGCGGGTCCGAGCGGCTCCTTTGAAATGACTTCCGGCAGGATGATGTGGCTGTCGGGCGCAGAGAGTTTTAGACGCTCGGCGTAGAGCTGCGAGACGTCGCTGGTCAGCACGTCGCATTTGCGATCGTCATAGGCCTTGAGGCTTTCCTCGGCGGTGGCGAGCGCCAGCACCTTGAGCGGCATGTCGTTGGCGCGGAAATAATCCGCCAGGTTCAGTTCGGTCGTGGTGCCGGTCTGGGTGCACACGGTCTTGCCGCCGAGTTGCAGGGCGGTGTCGATTTTGGCATCCCGGCGCAGCAGGAAACCCTGGCCGTCGTAATAGGCGACGCCGGCAAACATCAGGCCGAGCGAACTTTCCCGCGACATCGTCCAGGTCGAGTTGCGCGACAGCACGTCAATCGTCTTCGACTGCAGCGCGGAAAAGCGCGTGGCCGCATCGAGCGGCGTGAATGTCACTTTTGCAGGGTCGCCGAAGATCGCCGCCGCGACGGCGCGGCAGATATCGACGTCGAAGCCGCTCCAGGCGTTCTTGTCATCCATGCTGGAAAAGCCCAGCAACCCCTGGCCGACGCCGCAATTCAGCGTGCCGCGCTCCTTGACGGCGTTCAGGGTCTGGGCTCGCGCCGGATCGCCGCTCGCGAACAGCAGGGTCAGCAACGCGATGACGGGAAAGATGATGGGTCGCTTCTTGGAGCCGGACATTTTTTCCCCGCGATCGGTGGCTGCAGCTTCTTCAAGTGGCGGCAAGTTCTTTGGCGGAAGTGATGTTGGCAAGCTAACACAAGTGGAAGCGTTACCAATGTGTTTCCGGAATGGCTCGCTTGCGCGAGGGGAACTGCGCGGCCGACCGTCATCGTTCCTTGCTGCGTTCCGGATCAGCCGGATGTCCGCACCACGGGAATAACGCTGGCGACGATAACGGTGCCAAGCCGGCTTGCGACTGCAAAACTTTCTCCGGCATCGATGCGCATCGCATGGCCGGCCGAGATCTCGCGGGCCTTGTCGTTGATCGCCAGTTCGCAGGAATCTGTCGCGGCATAGACGATGTGAATGCCGGCCGGGCAGGCGTGCGTTGCGCCGCTCAAAGGGCAGGAGAGGTCAATCGCCACGCGCGACCGGTCACCGATCAGATTGACGACTTCGACGGGGCCGGCTTCGATCCGGCTGACAATACTGGTTTCTCCGGCAAACCGGACCGGCCTGAACGGTTGCCTGACGTCGATCTCTCCAACGGGTGTCCCGAGCACGAGCCCCTCGCCGGACACCAGCACCAGCTGGCGGTCATAGCCGCTCAAATCCGAGAACGCGCCCGGCGTCACGATGGCGGTCCGGCTGAAACGCCAGACGATTCCTTCCCAACTGCCCGGCGCGAATCCAGGAAGCATAGCCGCGGCGATATCGATCGTGACCCCGCCGCCGTTCTTCCAGGGCATATGCCGGTAGCTGGCGGGATCGAGCGCCGTTAGCTGCATCCCGCCGGCAGAGGACTTCATTGCATGCGCCCAAACGGAGTTGCTCAGCTATCGATCCGGATCTGATAGCGCTCGGCGATATCAGTCAACTGGCCCCAGGTCGTGTCATCGATTTCGATGCCTTTGGCGATACGCTGCGCCCGCGCAAGCCGCTCGGGCTCACCGGCGATCAGCACCGGCGAATCCGATTCCGCTGGCTTGGCCGATTTCACCCAGGAAATCATGTCGTCGATCTCGGCCATCATGCTGTCGCGCGTCGAAAGCCTGATAGGGTCGATCACGATGCTCAGCATGCCATTGATGATGCCGCGTTCGGGCGGCGTCGATGTGGTGACGCTAGGCGAGCCGACAATGGCGCCGGCCAGGAGTTCGCACACCAGCGCCAATCCGGAGCCCTTGTGCTCGCCGAACGGCAGCACCACGCCGCGCGGGTCGGTGTACATGACGGAAGGGTCGGTGGTGGGCTGGCCCGCATGGTCGAGCAGCGCGCCGTCGAGCATCGGCTTGCCGGCATTATGCGCCACCCGCACTTTTCCCAGCGCCACGCGGCTGGTGGCGAAATCGAGCAGGATCGGCTCGTTGTTGTCGGTGCCGGGGATCGCGATGCAGACCGGGTTGGTCAGGAATCTTCCTTCGCGGCCGCGGAAGGGCGCAACGCCGGGTGAACCCGAAGCGACATTCACAAAATGCAGCGCCACCATGCCGGCGCGGGCGGCGATCTCGCCATAGGTGCCGACGCGGCCGATATGGTGCGCGTTGCGGAGCCCGTTGACCGCGACGCCATGTTTCCTGGCCGCCTCGATCGCCCATTCCACCGCCTGGCGCGCGACCACCTGGCCGTAGCCGGCGCGGGCATCCCACACCGAGATGGTGCCGGTGTCGGAGACGATCTCGGGCGTCTGGTTGATCTTCAGCGTGCCGGCGTCGAGGTCGCGCACATAGGCGACCAGCATGCCGACGCCATGGCTGTCATGGCCGCGCAGATTGGCCTCGACCAGATGCTCGGCCACGATGGCGGCTTCCGTCGGCGAACTGCCGCCGGCCGTGACGATGCGGTTTGTAAGCGCAAGCAGCTTCGAATGGTCGATGATCATGTTTCGCTCCGTCGTGAGCCGGTCTACTCCGGCTTCTTTGTTAAATTCGCGTGCGGGCGGCCGAAGTCGGGCGCCGCCGAATCCTGGCCGATCTCGACGATGCCACGGCGGATGGCGCGGGTGCGGGTAAAATGCTCGAACAGCGCCTCGCCATCGTTGCGGCGGATCGCGCGCGTGAGTTTTGAGAGGTCCTCGTTGAAGGTGCCGAGCATTTCCAGCACCGCTTCCTTGTTGGCCAGGAACACGTCGCGCCACATCGTCGGATCGGAGGCTGCGATGCGGGTGAAATCGCGAAAACCGCCGGCGGAGAATTTGATCACTTCCGACGACGTCACCTGCGCCAGTTCGTCCGCGGTGCCGACGATGGTGTAGGCGATCAGATGCGGCAGATGGCTGGTGATCGCGAGCACGAGATCATGATGGTCCGGCGTCATGATCTCGACCTTGGCGCCGAGGCCGGCCCAGAACTCGCGCAGCTTTTCCACCGCGGCGGGATCGGTCCCATCAGGCGGCGTGAGAATGCACCAGCGGTTGATGAAGAGTTCGGCAAAGCCGGAATCGGGACCGGAATGCTCGGTGCCGGCGACGGGATGGGCGGGAACGAAATGGACGCCTTGCGGAATATGCGGGCCCATATCGCGCGCGATGGCGCCCTTGACCGAGCCGACGTCGGAGACGATGGCGCCCGGCTCGAGGAACGGCGCGATCTCCTCGGCGACCGGTCCGCAGGCGCCGACGGGAATGCAGAGGATCACGAGGTCGGCGTCTTTGACCGCCTCCGCGTTGGTTTCGAGCACGCGATCGACCACGCGCAATTCTTCCACCCGCGCGCGGGTCTTGGCCGAGCGTGCCGAGGTGACGATCTCGCCGGCGAGAACCTGCGCGCGTGCGGCGCGGGCGATCGAGCCGCCGATCAGGCCGAAGCCGATCAGCGCGACGCGTTTGAAGAGAGGTTCAGTGCTCACGTGATGCTCACTTGCCCGCCACAAAGTCTTTGAGGCCGTCGACGACGAGGCGGTTGGCCTCTTCGGTGCCGATGGTCATGCGCAGCGCATGCGGCAGGCCGTAATTGTTCAGCGCCCGCAGCACCAGGCCGCGTTTTGTTAAGTAAGCGTCGGCATCCGCCGAGGTCTTGCCCTTCTCCTGCGGGAAATGGATGAGGACAAAATTCGCCACGCTCGGCGTCACCTTGAGGCCGAGCTTGGAAATTTCTTCGGTCAGCCAGTTGCGCCAGTGCTCCGTAAAGGTCTTCGACATCTGGACATGCGCGGTGTCCTCGATCGCGGCGACCGCGGCCAGCATCGCCGGCGTCGAGACGTTGAAGGGCCCGCGAATCCGGTTGACGGCGTCGACGATGTTGGCCGGGCCGAACATCCAGCCGATCCGCAACGACGCCAGCCCGTGAATCTTGGAGAACGTATGCGTCACCACGGTGTTTTCCGTGGTCGCCACCAGCTCGATGCCGAGTTCGTAATCGTTGCGCGATACGTAGTCGGCATAGGCGGCGTCGAGCACCAGCAGCACATGATCAGGCAATCCGGCGCGCAGCCGCTTGACCTCGTCGAACGGAATGTAGGTTCCGGTCGGGTTGTTCGGATTGGCGAGCCACACCATCTTGGTGCGCGGCGTGACCAGCTTCAGGATCGCGTCGACGTCGGCGGTGAAATCGGTCTCGGCCGCCACGACATTCTTGGCGCCGTTCGCCATGGTCGCGATCGGGTACACCAGGAAGCCGTGGCTGGTCGAGATCGCCTCGTCGCCATGCTTGAGATAGGTGTGCGCCAGCAAATTGAGGATTTCGTCCGAGCCGGCGCCGCAGATGATGCGGTTCGGATCGAGCCCGAAGGCGCGGCCGATCGCCTCGCGCAGCACCCGTGAGGTGCCTTCCGGATAGTCCTCCAGATGACCAGCCGCGTCCTTGTAGACCGCCAGCGCCTTCGGTGACGGGCCAAACGGCGTCTCGTTGGCGGACAGCTTGAACACCTTGCGGCCGGGCTCGGCCACCGGGCTCTTGCCGGGGGTGTAGGGCGCAATATCGAGAATGCCGGGGTTCGGCACGGGGCGGGACATCTTCTGGCTCCGGATCGTAGGGCGTCTATTTCAGGATTTGGCCGCCCCGTTCGGGGGCACCGTATAGCGTGTTGCGTGGCTGCCGACGAGGGCCGAGGAGCGCACCGACGCGCCGGCCTCGATCAGGGCTGTCTTGATCTTCTCAAGTCCGATGCCTGATATCGACACCAGCAGCGCGGCGCCGTCGAAGGCGGTATCGGGGACGGCGACGATCTCGGCGAGCGGCGCCAGCGCACGCGCGATCTCGGCGTTCCAGCCGGAGACGCGCACGCTCCAGGTTTCGACTTCGGTCACCATGGCGTTGTCGGCGACGCGCGAGACCACGAACACCGGCAAGGCCGCCGGATGGTCGGCGCGTTCGAGGAACGGCAGCCGCGCGATGATCTTCGGCGCGCCGTCGGCTTCGAGCGCAATCCACCACGGCGTACGGCTCGACGTCGCCGAGACCAGCGCCAGATCGCCCTTCGATTTCGCCACCGCTTCGACCGCGGCCTGCGCGCTGAAATGCCCGACGTATGGCACCACGAATCCGAAATGAAACCGCGCCGAATCGCGCATCGCGGATTCGCCGACCGACACATCCGCATGCATCGAGAACGGCGCCTGGACGTAAGTGAAGGTCGAGATGATGACGCGCCAGATGCTCTCGATGGTGTCGATGGGCAGGATGCCGCGGTGCCGCTCCACCAGCCGCCGCATCATGTCGGCCTCGCGCGCCGGGCGGAACGCGGAGCCGACTTCCTGGGTCTCCTTGACCTGGATCAGCCGATCGATGATGTCGCCGCGCGCCATCAACAGGCGGTGAACCTGCTCGTCGATGCTGTCGATCTCCTTGCGCAGCACCGCGAGGGAGGGCGGGGCGGGGGGTGCCTTCGAGGGTCCCTTGGACATGTTCTAGCCTTTAGCGCCGGGGGCCGAAATCACCGGCAAATACAAGGGCATTGATTAGGAAAGACGGCCGCCGAAAGCAAAGAGAAACATCGGCAATGATGGCGCGCCCGGCCGGTTAACCATGGCCCGCCTTGACGAAAAGCTCCCTTCGGACTACCTTTAGCCCATTCCGTGGTCATTTGAGCCGGCCGGCTTGCAGCCACGTTAAACAACTCGCTAAACAGGCCGGGGACAGAAGTGATCCCGGTCGAACCTTTGTTCAGGCCGGGTTTTTTTTATGGCCTGATTTCTGTCCGGGAGGGCCTCAGCTTTCGAGGTCGGTGGCCGAGATGACAAACGTTCAGTCGATACCAAGCCCCTCGATCCATAGTGAGGATCGGGCCCACGAGTCGGATCATCCGACTTCGCAGGTCGCGAAGTTCGGCGCTGACCAGCCGCTCAAGCTCGATTGCGGTGTCGATCTGGCGCCCTTCCAGATCGCCTACCAAACCTATGGCGAGCTGAATGCGGACCGGTCCAACGCCATTCTGGTTTGCCATGCGCTGACCGGCGATCAGCATGTCAACAATGCGCACCCCGTCACCGGCAAGCATGGCTGGTGGGACACCATGGTCGGCCCCGGCAAGCCGCTCGACACCAACCTCTACTTCATCATCTGCAGCAACGTGATCGGCGGCTGCATGGGTTCGACCGGCCCGGCCTCGACCAATCCGGCCACCGGCAAGTTGTGGGGGCTGGATTTCCCCATCATCACCCTTCCCGACATGGTGCGCGCGCAGACCATGCTGATCGATCGTCTCGGCATCGAGACGCTGTTCTGCGTGGTCGGCGGCTCGATGGGCGGCATGCAGGCGCTGCAATGGACCGCGGCGTATCCGGCGCGCGTGTTCTCGACGCTGGCGATCGCATGTTCGACGCGGCATTCGGCGCAGAACATCGCATTCCATGAGCTTGGCCGACAGGCCGTGATGGCCGATCCGGACTGGCGCGGCGGCCGCTATTTTGAACATGGCACGCATCCGCATCGCGGCCTCGGCGTCGCGCGGATGGCCGCGCATATCACCTATCTCTCCGACGCCGCACTGCACCGCAAGTTCGGGCGGCGGATGCAGGACCGCGAGTTGCCGACGTTTTCGTTCGACGCCGATTTCCAGGTCGAAAGCTATCTGCGCTATCAAGGCTCGTCGTTCGTCGAGCGGTTCGACGCCAACTCCTATCTCTATCTGACGCGCGCGATGGATTATTTCGACATCGCCGCCGACCATGATGGCGTGCTCGCCAAAGCGTTTACCGGCATCCAGACCCGCTTTTGCGTGGTGTCGTTCACGTCGGACTGGCTGTTCCCGACCGCGGAATCACGCGCGCTGGTGCATGCGCTCAACGCATCGAGCGCGCGGGTGTCGTTCGCCGAAATCGAAACCGACCGCGGCCACGACGCCTTCCTGCTCGACGTGCCCGAATTCTTCGACATTTCGCGCGCTTTTCTGCAATCCGCGGGCAAGGCGCGCGGCCTGAAAACGGCTGGTGGTTGACATGTCGATGTCTCAACAGACCCTGCCGCTCACCGGCGTCGAGCCGCACCGCACCGAGAACCTTCGCAGCGATCATCTGCTGGTCGCCGAAATGGTGCAGCGCGGCTCCAAAGTGCTCGACGTCGGCTGCGGCGATGGCGAGCTGCTGCAGATCCTGGAAAGCCGTGGCATCGACGGCCGCGGCATCGAGCTGTCGCGCGAGGGCGTCAACCGCTGCGTCGCCAAGGGCCTTGCGGTGGTGCAGGGCGACGCCGACACCGACCTCGTCAATTATCCCGACGACGCCTTCGACTACGTGATCCTGTCGCAGACGCTGCAGGCGACCCGGCAGCCGAGGGTGGTCTTGGAAAACCTGCTGCGGATCGGCCATCGCGCCATCGTCTCGTTCCCGAATTTCGGGTTCTGGCGGATGCGTCTGCAGCTATTGGTCGGCGGCCACATGCCGCGCACCGAAAACCTGCCCGCGACCTGGTACGACACGCCGAACATCCATTTCTGCACCATCAAGGATTTCGTCCAGCTCTGCGACGAGATCAACGTCAAGATGGAGCGCGCGGTCGCCCTCGATCTCTACGGCCGCCCGTTGCGGCTGAATTTGCCGTGGTGGTTCTGGAACATGTTCGGCGAGCAGGGTGTGTTTTTGCTGAGCCGGGCGGAGAAGGGAAAGTGACGCCGTAGGCGTCATCCCGGGATGGTCCGAAGGACCAGACCCGGGATCTCGAGATTCCGGGTTCGATGCTTTGCATCGCCCCGGAATGACGGAAGGAGGTCAACCCGCCACCATCGACCTTGCATCCCGCACCGGCCACCTCCCGGCCTCCACCAGCGCGATAAACCGCTCGACCATTTCATTGAACAGCGCCGGCTCTTCCAGGTTGAGCACGTGGCCCGATTTCGGGAAGAACGTCAGTCCCGCCGCCGGCAAATGCTGCTTCAGGAACAGGCTCGGCTCGATGCAATTGTCGTCCTCGTCGCCGCAGATGATCAGCGCCGTGTCGGCACGTTGCGGATCGCGTCGGTCAAGGTGTAGATCGAGGGCCGGCCGCCCTGAAAACTGCGCATGGTGTTGGCCGAGCCCTTGGCGTCATGGCGCGCCAGCGCGGCATAGAAATCGGCGTGGCCGCGCGGGTCCTTGACCAGGAACGGAATCCGGCTCGGCGCCTCGCGCGTCACCTTGGCGACCTCCACCGAGCCGATCTTTTCGTACTGCTCGGCATTGGCCAGGCATTGCTTGCGGAAGGCTTCGAGATTTTCGATTGCAGAGCCGGAGCCGACGCCGGCCAGCGTCATCGACAGCGCGCGCTCCGGGGCGTTGAGGCCGATCTGCAGCGACGAATAGGCGCCCATCGACAGGCCGATGAAATGCGCCTTGGCGATCCCGAGATGATCGAGCACGGCGAGCGCGTCGGTGTAGAAATGCTTGTAGGTGTACACGTCTGATGTCGGCGGCACGTCGGAAGGCGTATAGCCCCGCGCCGAATAGGCGATGCAGCGGTGGCCGCGCGAGAAGTAGCGCATCTGCGGCTCCCAATTGGTGTGGTCGGCCGCGAATTCATGCAGGAAGATGATCGGCGTTCCCGTGCCCGCTTCTTCGAAATGCAGGCGGACATTATCGCTGGTGACGGCATGGGGCATTTAAGGTTCCTCTTGGTTTTGGCGCGTTCTCCGGCCCCGAAAATTGCAGTTAATGCTCTGGGCCGCAATGCGGCAGGCTCGTTTCTTTTTGGCCATCAAATGGGCGCGGAATCACCCCGGAATCGTTTCCGCACCGCCGCATGAAATCTTCCTCTCGCCACAGCCAAAAATTCAAACCCGTCGCCGCGTTCGTTTGTTCACGAACGCTGCGAGATAGTTGGTGTGTCATAGAGGATCAAAGATGCTTCAGTTGTTTGCGTTTCGCCGGTCGCTTCGTGTCCTTGCGCTGGCGTTGTGTTCGGTTTCGATCGCAGTCATTGCCACGCCGGCGTCAGCCCGGCCCCACCACGGCGCAGGGCGCCACGTCCGCGGCTACCACGCCGGTCACCATGCACGGCATTACGCCCGCCACCATCACCGGAAGATCGCGCGCCTGTCGCGCTGGGAACGCGGCGTTAAGCAAATGCAGGCCGGCGGCTTTGCCGATGCCAACGCTAACGCCGATGTCAACGTCACTTTCACCGATCATAATTCGACCCTGACGCCGCCCGGCGGCGTGATGGCGCCGAGCAGCTTTGGCGGCTCTTCCAACGTCGTCGCTGAGGCGCGGCGTTACCTCGGCGGCAACCCGACCGGGCGTGGCAGCCTGTGGTGCGCCCGCTTCATGAACATGGTGCTGCAGCATTCCGGCTATCGCGGCACCGGCTCGGACATGGCGAAATCGTTCGCCAGCTACGGCCAGCGCGTTTCCGGCCCGCAGGTCGGCGCCATCGCCGTGATGACAAGGGGCCGCGGCGGCGGCCATGTCGGCGTGATCACCGGCATCGACGCCAAGGGCAACCCGATCATGATCTCCGGCAACAACGGCAACCGGGTCCGGGAAGCGCCGGTCTCGCGCGGCCGGATCTACGCCTACGTGATGCCGACGAGTTGAAATCGTCACTGCAAAGGAACCGCAAGGTGGGCACAGGCGCGTCTGCGCCGTGCCCATCTTGGCCGGGCCCGCTTGCCGCCGCCGGGCGCGCGGGTATATTGGCCCGATGGCTGTCAGCTCCCCAGATCTGAAAGCGTTCCTGCTCGCCACGCCTTTCTTCGGTGGCCTCTCAGACGCAAGCCTCGATCTTTTGATCTCAATGCTGGCCGAGCGCCGCTTCGACGCCGGCGCCACGGTCGTCGCGGAAGGCGAGGCGGGTCGATCGATGTTCATCGTTCACTCCGGCCAGCTGGTGGTGAGCAAGCTGCTGGATTCCGGGCGCGTCCTACGCATGACGGGTCTCGAGCCCGGGGATTTTTTCGGCGAAATGACGCTGATCGAAATGCAGAACCGCTCAGCCACCGTCGTCGCGGAGAGCCCTACCGTGCTGTACGAGCTCACGGCCAGGCAACTCTACGCGTGCTACAAGGCCGACATCCACGCCTATGTGATGGTGATGCAGAACATCAACCGCGAGCTTTGCCGGCGGCTCCGCCGTGCCGACAGTCGCATTGCCGAGTTGCAGATGCTTCACGCCAGTGAATGACGCAGCCTCGCATGCATCAGGTGGGCGACAACATCTAGAGCAGGATGACTTTTGCTTGATTCGGCGCACGTCATCCTGAGGTGCGAGCGCAGCGAGCCTCGAAGGATGGGCCACGGGCCGTATCATCCTTCGAGGCGCGCAAGAGCGCGCACCTCAGGATGACGGTGGGAAAGTGCGTGTCGGCCGCCTCAAAACCCACCAGGCTGTAGCTCCCCACGGCAAATCGCAACCTCTGGTCAGACCGGGAACCGGCAGGGCCGGGCCTGCGCATTGCAGCCGCATTGGTTTCACTGAATGGCCACATCGGAATCAGACCCCAACCAAACTTCGTGGATAGGAGTCCTTCCAGTCAAACTGAAAAGGAGTGAGCATGCGCATCGTTACGGCATCCGTCATCATTGCCGCCCTCTTTCTGGGCGCGCCAGCTTTCGTGCAGGCACAGGGAACCCCCTCGCAATCGCAAGGAAGCCCGTCGCAATCCGAGACACAGGCGCCTCAGTCGAGCACGGTCATCCGGAGCATACAGGTCGTCGACATCAAGGATCTGCAGCCGGCGGTGCGCTCGAAAGTCGATGAGCTCGTGGCCCAGACACGTGAGGAAGACATTCAGTCGCTTCGCAAATCCATTGACGCGACGCCGGAAGCGGCATCTGTGCTCAAGGCCAAGGGCCTGACTTCGTCACAAGTCGTGGCCATCAACATCGCCGATGGTGTCCTGACGATGTTTGCCAAGACGGCTTGAGCAAGACGGCTCGAACAGAACGGTAGGATGGGTAGAGCCAACGGGTCGCGCGAATGCGCGCCCGATGATGGCGAAACCCATCACTGCAGTCTGCGAATAGGTGATGGGTTTCGCTGCGCTCTACCCATCCTACATACCGCCTAATGAGATTTAGATGCGGCCACCAAGCCCGCCGGGAGCGAATCCGGCGGGCTTTATGGTATGACCTCGTATGCTCTACGCGATCCAGTAGATCGCCATTCCAACAGCCACGAGGGCCATAACACCAGCGGTCAGCATCCCGTAGTTCCGCTCTGCCTCAGTCGGCAGCGCTTCTCTCGCAGCGTCCTCATGAATCAGGTCGTGTTTCATTACGCACCTCCAGGGATTCAAAACCGACCGCACGAGTCGTTCCGGCCCTCGAAGCGGGTTAGCCAGAAACTCCCACCCACCCGATGGCTCAGGCGGTTCACGTCATCAGGTCGACGAACAGTCTGAGGAGCGACACGATGAGCCCGGCTGAAGCAATCGCCGTGCTGAGGTCGACAACCTCGATGAGAGCCTGTCGCTGTTCGTTGTCCAACAGTGAGAAGACTTTGCGCATGGCGTCCTCCACCCCGCGCAAACGTTCTGAGCGGTCGCCGGTTCCATTTGGGAGACCTATGCCCGCGGACGGGCGCAGCAGGCGCGACAAAACGACCCGACGGCCGCGCCCGGCGTAGCCTTGGCGAAGCCGGAGCAAATCAGTTCTGTTTTTCGGAAACCGTGTCAAGTAGAAAATTTCTGTAAATCAAAAATATTTCTGTTGTCGGCCGGCCCAAATCAGTGCGCATCTATCGCCATCCCGTCCCACTCAGAGGGCGTCGGCCGTCGTCACGGACGTGGACGGGTTGCGGTGGACGCTGGTTTGCGCTGAGACGATGGCGCGGACGGGCGTACGGCAAAACCGTGTGGTCCTAGCGCCCGTTGCAGGCGTCAAGCTGTGGGAGAAGCGCAAGCGGGAACGGCGGCGACGGAGTCACTCGTCTCCGGGGAGATCACGGCATAAGCCGTAAAGCCATTGCGCAGGGAAGGCCGGGTGTTCTCCGCTGCCCTGT
>NZ_JAFCLX010000046.1:0-57410 GCF_018130205.1 Bradyrhizobium sp. AUGA SZCCT0222 | reverse complement strand
CATGGGTCGGTGGACCAGCGTTCAGAGAATCCCGGAGGGCTTCAGCGGCCGAGAATGCCAGCTTCACAAGCTCCTCGCCCTTAAGCCTGGCTGGTCGCTTTAATAGTCGGTCCCACACCATCCAATTTGTGCCGCTGCCGTCTTGCCTAACAAGGAAGCGGGATAGTGAGCATTCAACCATGACAGCCTTCCGTGGCAAGGCGCGGCCCGCCGGGCGTGATCCCGGCCGCCCAGTCAATCGCGGCAGAACGAATTGGTTCCTAGCCGAACAGGTCGGTCCCCGCTTGGGTGAATTTAACGAACGTCCCACTCTCATGCAGCAACAGCCAACCGCGCGATATCGCCAAATCAAGGCCGGCTTTGTATTCGGCCGGGGTGGCGCGCTCCAGGTAAAGCATCGGCGCATTTATCTTCTCGATGTAAATCTTTCCGTCTACCGGCTCGGTGGCTCTGGCGATATCCAGCAGCTTACGCGCGGCCTTTTCAGGATCGGAATAGGGGCGGTCGGTGCTGAGCTTCATGCGTATTCCGAATCCATATGCGCATCGTGAACGTGTCGATCGGTTACCGCCATATCGATCGTGGCGCCACAGAAACAGCGTGCTCGTCCACTGGTTGATTGCGTCGGTAACGGCAGGCCGGCGGCGTGCATGGCGTATTTCCAAGCCGTCCAGGCGCGCTGGCGCCGATACTCGTTGAAATCAGCTTCCGTGCATTTCGGGAAGTAGTCTTTCCAGGCGACATCGAATCCCGCCCGCGCCTCATCGAAGCTCGCCGCATAGCCGGAGCGGTTATGCCCGCGGTGTGATGCTGGGTAGAAGCCGACGTCCCATCGCCATTGCTTAGCTTTGACGGGCAAGCCCGATTGGACCGCGATCGTGCCGACCTGAACGTCACCATAAGGATGTGCCAGCAGTCGGCGTTCGGGGTGAGGGCGGCGGGTGAGCTCGGGCATGCCCCATTGAAGCGCGCTCGTAGCGGCTAGGCAAACGACCCCAGCGCTAGGGTTCGTAACTGCCGCGGCATACTCGGGATTGCGCTGTATCTTCAGCCGGAGCTGGACAAGCCGAACTGCTTTGCTCGTTTTCTGTACCGCCGTTGCAATCGAGCATAGACAGCTTGGCGTGTTCGATTCAGTTCAACAGCTATCTCGGCGGCTTCCTTTCCGGCATCGAGGAGCTCATCAAGCTTCTGCTCCTCTTCGGAGGTCCAACGCCGTCTCGCTGGACTTGGAGCTGTCATTTCTTCGCTTTGAGCTGGACTTTTGTGGGCGGTGGCGCTGCAGCCTCGCGCTCCAGCCGCTCGGCCTTGAGACGCTCGCGGTTTTTTGAGAACGCCTTTTGCGCGATCTCGTGCTCGGTCATTGCCTTTTCGGCGTCGACTTGGCGGAATGCCTTACGCGCTTCGCGCGCGGCTTTGCTGATCGGCTTCTGTGGTTCAGCTTTGCCTGGTGTCTTCGTCATTTCTTAGCCCTTCAGCCAAGATCTCGACCAGCCGGAGTTTTCCGCAACCAGAGTGGGCGAGCAAGCGATAAGACACGGCCTGACGCGCAGGGTTCAAAAGTGAACAGACGGCCCAGGAACGGCGCGCTTAACTAGATCCATTGCTTTTAGCTGCGTAATACTTGCGCTCCGCCCGGCATGATGCCGGGCTTTTCGCATGCCAAGGAGCGGCCCAGCCATGAGGAAATTCGTTGCCTACGCGCTCGACCTTAGCGGGGTGGCGCTGGCCCGTTATGACCTCGCCGCTACCGACTCGCAAACCGCGGAGCGGGAGGCCCGCCAATGTCTTGAAGACCATCCGACCATCGAGATTTGGTCTCACGACCACCGGCGGGTCGCGCGGCTGGTGCGGAAATAGACGCTAAATAAACACTTAGCCGGGCACGCCATGGATCGCAGCACCCTATACTTCCGACTCGGGATGATCTGCCTGACCGTCTTGGTGGCGTTCCTTGGCTTTATGATCTTCGCGTAAGGCCACGCAGGATGCGTTACCGCTAGATTGGGGTGATAAAATCCCTGTGCAAGGCCGTTGGTCTGTTGGCTCCGCCGAACAACACGGTAACGCCCGTGTTGCTTTGGCTCACCTCAACAATGATCCCTGTCTGCCCGGCCAGATCCGGGCATCGAGCGGCTCCGAGTTCACTCATCTTAAAGCGAGTGCCGACAACCAATCTCTTGGTTTCGTAATCCATTTTTAAAATTCTTTCGAAGCAAAACCGTCTGGGCCAAAATGCAATGCTTCCACCTGGTAAAATGACCAGGCCTTCACGCAGGGACCGAAACTAAAAAAATGTGTCCTCGGCCACTGTCCGATAGTCGGAAGTTACCTGCAGAGGAGTGAAGCGACAAGCACAATTTGTAATTATGTCACGCGAAGAGCCGCACCGGCCGGGCTTGGCTACCTATTGTTTCGCCGCAGGGGGATTTGCTTCAGGAGCCGGCGCTGGCGCGGAGGGCTCGTCCGCGGGTGCGGTTCCCCGAAGTTCTGACGCCGCCACGCAATTGCCGGCCCACAGCTTGGTCCCCTTGACCGTTCCAACGAGCTTGCAGCCCTCTGCCGCTTTTGGCTTCACCTGAACCAGCGGCTTTTGGCCCACCTTCGGCGGCGGAGGAGCCTGCGCCATCGCGTTCGCCGAAAAACATGCCGCGGCTAGAATGATCAAAACTCTCATCGTCATTTCCCCTGTAAAACGGCAGCCTGCAGGGTGGCTATTTGCGCACGAAATCTCGCGATATCTTCAAGTAATTCGTCGCGCCGTGGTCCGGTCGGAAGTTTGCGAGCGGTGGCTTCGAGCTTCGCCGCCATTTCTTCGAGGTCCCGCAGGCCGATCGCACCCATTTCTTCGCCTTCAGCCCCAGTTCGACCAGGGGGCGGGATCTAGAGTTTGGGAAACAATCGATCGCTCGATTTGTCGAGCCGTTTGTCAGCACCGGCAGAGTTAAGGTGTCCGACGAATTCGCCCGTTGGTTTGTAGATCTTTTGACCGCGGAGGTCATACAGCTTCTTTCCGGATAGGTTATAAATTTGGTTGGCAATGATGATGGCGACGTACTGTCCTTCGCTGTTGAATATCTTTCCGTCCATCGTCACCTCTCCTTTGGACGATCAATCCCTTCCTTATTTCCTCTTCGCCTTCCGAGCCGCCAAAGCTTGCGCCAGTCGCTCTCGAACTCGGCCCGCCTTTCCTCAAACGGGCATTGCGGTTCCGGAATTAACCTGCAACGCGGACATCAAGCTTAACACGCGAGTTTCGTTGCGACCATTTTAGACAGGGTTAGCGTGGCTGCAGGTCGCGCTTTGATGCTGGAACCGGGGTCGACCGTTGCTCAGAATCCCCAGTCGCGCCGAGATCATCGCGTGACAAACGATTCATTTGACTGTGCAGCTCGCGGAATTGCTTACTTGAGCTGTCCTAGGATCGCCCATGCTCGAGGCTGTTGCAGTATTTTTGGTAATTGTCAGCGTCGGCATTCTTGTCGCTCACGCGCTGGATGCCTATCGATCGTGGAAATAGCCCTCAGGGTCGCGGGAGTGGGCGCGGCTTTGGCAGCGGGATACGACCGGTGATCCGTGGGAGCTCGTCGGCCGACGCCTTCGCATTTGGATTTCGCTTTAGGATAGCCTCCGCCGCTCGTTGGTAGGCGAACACCTCGTCTTCAGACGCTATATCCTGACCACCTGTCGCTTCAGACACAGTCGGCATTCGGCGATTTTCTTCGATGAGCGGCGGCGAGATCGGGAAAACGACGTAGGTGATCCAGGCTGCAAGGGCAGCTGCGCCTAGAACGGTCGGAACA
Organism: Bradyrhizobium sp. AUGA SZCCT0222; assembly: GCF_018130205.1. Classification (NCBI taxonomy): domain Bacteria; kingdom Pseudomonadati; phylum Pseudomonadota; class Alphaproteobacteria; order Hyphomicrobiales; family Nitrobacteraceae; genus Bradyrhizobium; species Bradyrhizobium sp. AUGA SZCCT0222. Next base: position 53,607 of record NZ_JAFCLX010000046.1, on the reverse strand, counting down.
GCAAATCGCCAGCTTATCATTTTTAGCCTTGAGCCTTAGCTCAACAAGCCGAAGGCCCATCGTATCGCAACCTGGGCGCGCGCGAAAGCGCCCACGAGGTACGCTGCGTGGACTGAGGTGGTGGCGCTAGGCGGCTGAGCGCCTTGAGGACCTTTCTGACTGAACAAGAGTGTAAATCGACGGCTCCGATACGAATGATTTCCCTTGTAGAAGACTGACCGAACCCGCTTGCCGTCGCGCTGGATGATCAAGCGGTAGCCATCGTGCTTAATCTCGTGGAGCCAGTTCTTGGAAGAAGGGACCTGGTGCCGCGGGTTGGGATGCAGGGTTCGAACGCGGCGCTACGCATCGGTCTTTAGCGAGTTTAGGGTGGATCTCGCCCGGGCTCGGACCATACTAAGACGACCTCTAATCGCAGAGGCCGAGCGTCTCATGGCCACCGCTATCGAAAGATAAGATCGGCCGCTGTCTCGTAATTCAAGCAGCCGGCGATCATCCTCCTCCGTCCAAGGCCTGTTCCTACGCCGCACGCATTTAAGGCAAATGACCCCAGAGCTTGGGTCCGGAACTGCCGCCGCACACTTCACGTCGGTCTGCCCGAACATCGTTGACGATTTCTGACCATGATCCGTCAACTCTGTTCAATGCCACGGGTCGAAAACTTAAAAGTTGATCCTTATGGTTCGGCCAAAAACGGAGATGGCCAGGCTGGAGGGATTCTTCATATGACGGATCGAATTAAAATCATTTGCTCAAATTGCCGGAGGCCTTTCTCAGAGCGAGCTAGCCGGCTCAAGAACGGCTATCAGGTTCAGTGCCCGAACTGCATGCGATTGATCACGTTCGATAGTAGCTCGGAAGATCCCAATATTCGCCGCCCTTTGAAGGCTGCTCGGGACTTTCGTCATGCGGCGGAGGACGCCCTCGTCCTCGCGAGAATGGCCGCTCAAGAACCAAAGCGCGACGCTGGATACTGATGGTGGATCGGCGCGCTCGAACGCAACGGGATTCAGTTATGCCGAAGGCCGCTGCCTCGACTTAGCCCCGGCCGCCCGGTGGCGTCTCCCGGCTCGGCTTAGGTATTGTTTCGACGGCTTGCCAGTCAAGATAGGCGTATGGGCCGGACCAAGCATAGATTTCAGTTTGGCAAACCTCACAACGGAAGCTGCCGGCGACCTGCTCATTCCGCGCCTTCTGAACAGTCTGATAACCCGCGCTGCACTTTGAGCAGACGAATATCACGGTGATTGGTGTGCTCATTCTCAAACCTGCATTGGCGCGATCTGAACTACCGCGATCGATCATAAATTGAGATCAGCATCGATAACAGAAACGCAATTCGCAACTAACAAACTGGCGCTCCCAGGGCGTCACGGAGCCATCGTCAAAGTTCATTTGCTTCGCCGTCGTCAGTTGCAGCCGCGCAGGGCGCGCTTGACTGAAATCAAGATGGCCAGTTGATAGGCGAATGCTGCAGTCGTCGCTTGATCATTTCCTGGCGTAGCTTGTCCGCCCGCTCGCGAACGTTTGGGCTGGCCGTGAAATGTTCCTTGTGCATTCGGTCCGCATCAGCCTGTTGACGGATGCTCTCGTAATAACGAGCCACGCTCTCATCGGAAATTCGCTCGAAACTCATAATCAACTCCCACTTATTTTTTCGCCTTGACTAAAATAGGGGCGCGCATTGCTGCTCGGTCAATCGGATCTCGGTCCGCGGCTTCATTCCGCGGAGTTCTATCCAACCATGGTCCCGTATCCGATCGAGCATAACAGGACCAGCCGGCACCGGTAGGTGAGCTACCACCTTCCATTCAGTCAAACTGAGATACTGCATCACCGCCCTTTGGCTCATGTTGGCGGCGACCGGAGTATCTTTGGTCATTTGGTCTTGCTGTTGAGCCCCAGCTCCACAAGCCGGCGGATGGCTTCGGGGCGCTCGAGTTTCACATCCTGAAGGGCGATCCACTCGTCAATTGAGCGCATTTCATACTCGGTCCACTCGGGGTTTGGACTGGTTGCTAGTGCCTTCTGTGCCATTCCTCTAGCAGCGGCTACGGCAGCCGTGATTTTGGCTTGAGTACTTTCCTTCATCGGGTCTTCGCCTTCTTGACTGGCTTTTCGCCTGTGTCTTTCGCGAGGATATTCAGCATGCGGCTGAGCGCCTTGTAAGGACTTACCTGATTGAGCCCGAGTTTAAATCGACGGCTCCGATACGGAGGATTGAAGCGAGGCCCCGCCGGTTCACCCCCGGCGGGTTGTTCTTGGTTTCACCAGTCATTGCCATGCTGGAGACGATCAACGGCGACTATGAGGTCGGGCCGCGCAAGCACCTCAACCAGCCTATCCAGGAGGTGTTCGTTATTGTGCGGTCGGGGTTCGAGATACTCTTCAAGGATGCGCTGGGCTTCGCTCACGGCTTTGAGAGCCAATTGCCGGTCGGTCATCCGAAACTCCACCAAAGCAATAAGGGACTTTAAGCAAAATATTCGCAATTAGTTCCCCGCCGATTAACTCTCGGGCCAGGGGGCCCCACTTCACCAGAGTCCGGTATTCATCCCGATTCGGGGTGTGCATCAGCGCGGCGGGAGGGCACGCCGGGTCAGTTTAAAGGATACTTCCGAGACTTAGCCCCGCTTCGCAGCGGGGCTTTTCGTCCTCCGCACTCCTTGGTAGCCTTCTTGGTGATCTCGGCGCGCCGTTCTGGCGCGATTGATGCCTGCGTGGTCTGGCGCTCCATGGGCGCGACCGGCGCCGGTCTGCTATCGACCGGACTCGGTTGCTGCCCCGTCGCAATGTCTATCATCGACTTGGCCAGCTGGTTGGAATCACTGGGACCCTTGGGGGTTGTCATTGGAGTAGCTCGGAAGCTCTAGAGACAGGCTAGCAAATCGCGATGACGAGCAAGGTAGATCCCCACAGGGCAATGCAAGTCGCCCACTCGAAGAATTCTTCGGAAACGCGCATGTCATCGCCTCCTGTTGTCAGGAGGAGGCTGTTACGAATTTATTAAAGATTTCTGAATCGGATTTGGGTCGTCAGTTGCCTCCGGACCCGCTAGAGCCAGGCGCCGGTGGTGACGCTGATCCGATCACTGCCGGATCTGAGCGCCCAACGAGACAGCCTGCCGGTTCACGTCGGCGGTTACCTTTGTTTAACCAAACCGGCCCAGGCTAAATCTGCTGGATTGAGCGTGTTATGAAAAGCCGTCGTCGGACTGACACCGATGGCGGCTTTTTTTGCAGGGCGGTTCATGACGGAAAAGCGCAAGGCGCACAGGGTCGTATTCGAGAAGGGATTTACGGCCAACATGATGGCGATCGACGGTACTTGGCGTCGACCCTGTACAATGCTGGATGCGTCGGATACCGGCGCCAGACTTTCAATCGACGGCTCGGTTGAAGGTCTTGCCATGAAGGAGTTTTTCCTGGTGCTGTCGACTATGGGAAAAGCATATCGGCGGTGCGAACTCGCTTGGGTCAATGGCGATCAGGTTGGTGTCCATTTCATCAAACCCGGCGAGAAGAAGAAATCCTAAGGGCGCGCATCCGCTGCGTTTGTAAGCATCTAGGCCGCGGTCGTGACCGCCGGCATATCGCGTTCTGATTTGGGAACGGTCTTGCGAGATAGGCAACCGCGTCGCGCAACCTGCCGCCCGATCAAGGGGAGCATCATGCCCTCAGCTAATCGCCAATCCGATGTTGAAACCAAATGCTACACCATGGCCGAGCTTTACGAGTTGCGCTGGTAATCATCAAACGCTCGCGTTCCATGCCGCCCGGCCCCGCCGGTAACGAGCACCGGCAGTTGGCGCGTTCGATGCGCTCTCTCTGCAAGGACGTTCAGGGGCTTGCGAGCATGCGCTTTCTAGGCGCCTCGTCCTCGTCGGCCATCCACGGCTTGTTCATCCTTCGAAATTTTGCGTCAGCGTGGACCGGCCTGCACGCGAGTTGGCTTTGTGACTTTCGACGGCGATCTTTCGCGCACGCTCCAGCTCGGCGAGCGCTTCATGCTCGCCCAGCTGGCGTAGGCTCCGTCTAGCCAACCAGGTCGTCACCTTCTGCGCACGACTACCCGTCATCCTATCTCTCATCATTCGCGCGGCTCCTCAATCGGCACATGGCAGCCTCCGCATTGTGAATTGAATTTGGCTGTCCGGAAGCTGACGCCAGTGCTCTACAATCGTCATGTAGCCGCCGGCAGGATACTCCCGAAGGAAATCGCGCGCCTGAGCGCGCGCGTCTTCGACAAAGAGGGTATAGGTTTTGGCGGAGGAAGCCGTCGGGATCGAGGCGGCGAAGATCATGTACCTCTCGCGATCGGGTGGCGGCATCGCGCGGTTTCATATGTCCTCCCGCAGTCCTTTGAAAAATGGGTGTCGCACCTTACCCTCGGCGGACTTAGCACGGTACTCGATCTCGGCCATCAACTGGGGTTCGACCCAGATCCCCCTATGCGCAATCCGTTTGGCGTAAGGCTGGGTTTTGCGGATCAGCGGCGTGAGTGCTTGGCGCAAACGCACCGCCGACCCTTTATCGAAACCATGATCGACCTTGCCGGCGTAGACCAGGTCTTTTCCTTTCCGCCGGCCGAGATAGATGCCGTCCCAATCGTTGCCGTCGAGCGCGAACCCGGCAATCGCCAGCGTCTCGCGCTGGGCGCAGGTCTTCTTGACCCAGTTGTTGCCCCGGCCGGACGCATAGACGCTGTCGCGCACCTTTGAGACTACGCCTTCCAACCTGACCTTGCAGGCGTGCTTGTATATCTCGCGGCCGTCGGTCTCAAAGCTTTCGCTGAACTGGATGTCGGTCGCGGCGATCAGTTTCTTGAGGTGCGCCTTGCGCTCCATCAGCGGCAATTTTCGCAGGTCGTAGCCGTTGAGATAGAGCAGGTCGAAGGCGACCAGCACGATGCGGGTGGATTTTCCCTTCAGTTCGTTCTGCAGGACGGAGAAATCCGTGGTGCCGTCGGCGGCCGGCACCACGACTTCGCCGTCGATGATCGCGGATCCGGCGCTGATGTGCCAGGCATCGTCGGCGATCTTCCTGAACCGGTTGGTCCAGTCATTGCCGCGCCGGGTGTAGACCTTGATCGCTTCATTGGCGAGGTGGACCTGGACGCGGTAGCCATCGAACTTGATCTCGTGGATCCAGCGTTCCCCATTGGGGACGTTGCCGATCGAGGTTGCGAGCGCAGGCTCGATGAATCCGGGGAACGGCGCCTTTACGCCGATCGCCGCCGGTTTCCTCCGCTGAAACGCCACAACGCAACTCCGTCACGGAACCGGGATTCAAGCGAAACGCTGCTGATTTGTTCCCCACACTGGAACGGGATGCCGGCTAAGCGATTAAATTAGCAGGAGGAACCATGAGCAAAGAAACCCCGAAAGACGACCCTCGCCAACGCACCGATCAAGGCTCGCACGCACAGACGGACAAGCCATGGAAGGGCAACCCGGAGAAAGAGCAGCGCAACGACGGAGCCAAGATCGACCTTGAGAAGTGGCAAAAGTCCGGAACACATTAGGAGCTGACAATGGATTGGCGTCTTACGAAATCGTTGGCAGCGCGGGGGAGCGGCGAGTGAGCCATGACGGCAAGGCAGAGAATGTCTATCAAACCAAGGAATCCGCATTCGAAGCCGCGGTTGCCGCAGCTTCATTGGCGCTCCGGCAGGGTCATGAGGTGATCGTCAAAGCTCCGGGCTACTGGACGGCTACGGGTGCCGCAAACCCGGGGTAAAGCTCGCAACGCTCCAAGCGAGCTAGCGAGTCAGAGTGATGAAGTGGTCTCATCCCGTGAAGAAACGCTTTGGAACGTAAAACGGCGGCCGCTGCTGACGGTCAGCCATGGGTCGGTGGACCAGCGTTCAGAGAATCCCGGAGGGCTTCAGCGGCCGAGAATGCTAGCTTCACAAGCTCCTCGTCCTTAAGCCTGGCTGGTCGCTTTGATAGTCGGTCCCACACCATCCAATTTGTGCCGCTGCCGTCTTGCCTGACAAGGAAGCGGGGTAATGAGGATTCAACCATGACAGCCTTCCGTGGCGAGGCGCGACCCGCCGGGGTGGTCCCGGCCGCCCCGTCAATCGCTGCAGGACGAATTGGTTCCTAGGCGGGCAGTTCGGCGCCGACCGGGGTTAACTTCACGTAGGTCCCGGATTCGTGTTTCCAGAGCAGCCGCGCTCGGGATTCGGCATAGCTCGCTGGAAAGCAAGAGGGGTATCCCCGCAATGGCCGCAACGGATAGCGGGTACTGGCCGAAATAGGCCACTCGCAGATTCAAAACAGGCCACTGGGCGAAGCTAGAAGCTTAGCCACTGCATTTCCCCCTCGACCCCGGCCCCATCTCGACAAGCAGTAGCCTGTCATCCGTCATTGCATACGCGTGCACCCACACCCCGCCGCAAGCTTCAAAAACTGTGCTTGACGACGAGGGCTTTAGGCCTGGATTAGCAATTCCTAGGTTTCGATGAGCACTATGCGCGCCGTGCATGGAACGGCGCAGCTGCCCGCGGGTGCACTCCGGCCGGTTTTTTCGTTGCCGTTGCTCCGATCTCGTCAGGAACGTCTTCGCCCGTCCGCGGTTAGTGCAAGCGGAGACGGAATCACGCGAGGAGCGGGACAGTCCCGGCTAAAGGCCATGCGGTGTAACGCCCGCATGGCCTTAGTCATATGTGTAGAAAGACCGGGAGCAACACTTTGACCTATAAAATAGTCGCAGAACGCGGCGACGAAACCATACGAAGCACAAGAGAGAGTGCCCTTATCGCTGTAGCCAAGGCCAAAATCTTCATCGAAGAAGGTTGGAAAACCTCTATCACCGACGAAAACGGAAGAAATTTCGAACCTCCTGATTTCCATTTGCTGCCTGCTCATCCTGCCAAATTCCTTCATCGTCCTGAGGATTAGGCGAAGAGATCGCTCCAGTCGTAACCGTTCCGTGTGAACAGACGTACGCGCTTGCCCTCGCGAGGAACGATCAGCGGGTAGCCGTCGTGCTAGACCTCATGGATCCAGCTTATGGAGGTCGGTACCTGGTGGCGCGGGGCGGGATGCAGGGTTCGAACGTGGCGCTACGCATCGGCCTTCAGCGAGCTTGGGGTGGATCTCGCCCGTGCCCGGACAATACACAGACGACCTCTAATCGCCGAGGCCGAGCGTCTCATGGCCACCGCTATCGAAAGATAAGATCTGCCGCTGTCTCGTAATACAAGCAGCCGGCGATCATCTTCCTCCGTCCAGGGCCTGTTCCTACTTCCAAGCATCGCAAGGTTCACGGCGTCAGGGTATACGACGTGGGTTAATTCCAGACGCGGGGCGCTGTTCCAGACGGAGCAAGCCTAAGAGCAAACTGCATGCTTCTTACCGTGGCTGTCGTGGGCCGGGGGAAGAAAGCCACTCTTGCATATGGGAAACGATTTCCGCCTGTCGTGCCCTGCGCAGAAGCTTATCGCGCTGAGCCCCCGGTGGGGTGCTCTGAGCTTCCTTGAGAAGTTGCTCGGCTCGCTCCTTGGCGCGCTCGTCGAGTGAGCTTGTTGGAGGTCCGAAACGGCGTCGCTGCATGGCGCTGCTCCAATTTGATGGAACAATAACGCGCGGACCAGCACCAGAGTTCTGTACACTTGTGCACCTACCGCAATTCGGTTTCGGTGCATGCTGGGCATTGTTGAAATCTGGATGCAACGGCCACGTTAGCCACCTTTGAGAACCAACTATGCTTGAACTGCTCACGAAACGCGATTGGGCGCTGGTGGCCGTAGTTGTAGCGGTAGCGGTCCTAGCTATTTACTGGTTGGCCTTTATCGCCTCAGGCGACCGTACCTCTTAAGCTCCGGTTGGCTTCCGATGAAGCAAGGCCTCTTCAACCTGATCGGCAAGGGTTGTGAGATGCAAGGCCAGCCGGTCAAACAGATCCCGCTTTGCCGGGTCCGTGGCGAGGTCGCTAATCAGTCTGCATTCGGCCGCGTCGGTCCTGAGCTTTTCTAACTGCTTTTGATAGTCCTTCACGGCGGGCACTCCAGCTAGCCATGAACACATCCTAACACCGCTAAGTTCAGACCGCCCTCAAAAAGCGACGGCCCTGGTGCACGAAATCCAGGGCCGTCTTGGAGGTTGTCTATCGTGCTCGGGGTTGGCACGACGCTTCGCTAATTCACGACCGCCGCGACCGTTCCATACGACTAGTCCTTCTAAGTGAGGAAGCGAACAATTGCCGGCCAACTTCGTCATACATTGACGGAGGTTAGCCATGGACCAGAATGAGGATCCCCGCGAACTGGAACGCAAGATCGAGCAGGCGACCCGGATAGCTTCCAGGGTAACCGACCAGACTACCTATCAGCGCCTTACCGCCTGGGTCGAGGAGCTGAGACAGAAGCTACGGCAGCGCCTGGCGGCGCGACGGACCAAAGAAGAAATCAGGGCGCGTGCCCACGAGCTGTGGGTGCAGCAGGGCCGCCCGGTGGGTCGGGACTTAGAGTTCTGGCTCCAGGCGGAATCGGAATTAAGAGAACGTGGAAGCGAGTAGCGCCGCCGAGCCGAAAACGATCTTGTCGGACTTGCCCTTGAGTTCGTTCTGCAGAACGGAAAAATCTGTCGTGCCATCGGCGGCCGGCACAACGATCTAGCCACGATGATCGCAGAGCCTGCACTGATGTGCCATGCGTCGTTGGCAGCTTTCTTGAACCGATTTGTCCAATCGTGGCCACGACGTGTGAAGACCTTCACCGCTTCGTTCGCGAGATGGACTTGGACGCGGTAACCGTCGAACTTGATTTCGTGGATCCAGCGTTCGCCGGATGGCACCTTGTCGATCGAGGATGCCAGTGCTGACGCAATGAACCCGGGGAAGGGCGCCTTGACGCCGATCGCGGCGGGTTTCTTCCGCGGCGCCATCTTCAGACCAAGCGCATCGGCAGCGGCAGTTGGACGTCTCGATACCGGCCTTCATAGCGGTCAGTGAAATCCTGCAGCGGCAACGGAAACGTGGCCGAACCTTTTCCCGGTTCCCGCACCTGGGTAGAAGGGGCTAGGCAATCAGTTCGGTGCGTAATGACGGGACACACTCAATTGGCAATAACACCGCGTGATCGCTTTCTTGAAGCGGCGCAAAGGGAGCTTGCGGCTTTCGAGCAACGCGAGCGCGAGTTTTCCAAGAAGGAACGGAAACAACGGGCTGCCGCGATGCAGCTACCCGTCGCGAACAGCAGACTGAGCAGTCAGGCGGGGGCGCCTGTAAAAAAACGGTCACGAGCCGGAATTAACAGTTGAAGTCCATCCCCCGTGGGTGGACGTCAATGGTTAAACTAAAGCCGCCCTTCGAGGCGGCTTTTTCTTTTGGCGAAGCATCCCGTCCGCGCACCCTCGGCGCAAACGGCCCCAGCGCAATGCGCAACGCTGCAGGCCGCCAACCCAGTGGGGGTTTTCTCCCGGTCAGAGGTTGAGGAGTCTATCGGGAGCGCAGAGTCGATTCCTAAGGCGCCGGAACGTTCCTAACGTCAAGAAGAAAGCTCCGCCGGTAAGGGCGGAGCCAAGTCGAGATAAGCATCCTGACCCGCGTAAGAGTCGGTGAGACGGAAACAGGCCTCAGCCTATCCGCAAGTTCTCAGCCAACTCTTTACCCCGGTTTGCGACGACCTCGTAGCTGACCCTCGCGTCGCCCACGCTGTTTCTGTGGCGCCACGATCGACTGCAGGGCGCAAGAATTTACGTATCGCGCTTTCGTTCACGGACACGATCCCGGTCCAAATCAAGCTTGCTGACGCACGCGGCGCTTGGGATTGTGTAAAGCAGCTCTGTACCCAGACTAATTCTTCCAATGTCATAGAGGCTAGGAACCAAACGCTTCGCCCAATGGTTTGAGGCTGTGTACGCAACGCGATGGACGAATGTCGGATATCAACAAGCTCACTTGGGCACAGGTTGGGCGCGTCAAAGATCCAGGTCGATACATGTTTAGGTTCGGCTGGCTGACGATAACAGCCGAGGATTTATGGGTATGGGAAAACAACCCAACCGCGGCTTTCACTCTCGTCCGAACCCTAGGCGGCCCAATAGAAACCGATGAATTTCGGCTGGGGACGTTCGAACTGCGAACAGCTTCGAATTATTCCGAAAGCGAAAAATAGCCACCCATTTTCGGGCACTTCCCTACGTCCGTCGGCACGACAAACGCTGGACCACCGCGAATACAAGCGCGGTCAACAGGTGTTTTGTTCCAGCACGTCAACGCTGAAATACTGTGCGGCTTGCTCACCAAATCGCCTTGCTGAAACTTAGCATCCGCGCTTCGATTGATGTGCGGGTCCTTGGCGCGACACCTAGAGACTCCGAGCTTTAGCCTCATGCCATCTTTCCTGCATAACCCCCGCCGTCTTGCCAGACCGGCGGGGGTTCCGCTTTTGCAAGTTCTTTGTTTCCACCGTTGCCAAGCCTGATGCGGCATTGTCATGTCGCGTCCATGCAACACCGCTTTCTTTTATCGTGCTCGAAACATGATTCGACTCCACTTCGATTCGTACTTGCCACATAACGCATTCACCGATCGGCGGGGCAGACCGCGTGGCGCGAATGCCATGCGGCACCGACGATCGAAAATGCGATTCGGACTGGGACTTCGGGGTGCGCCCTGCGGCGATATCTTACGGGCCGGTTTGTAGTCGTTAATCCTCAGTCGGCCGGGACAATCGTTTTAACGTCCGCGCTCTCGTTTTAATCGACTCTTGGGATCGCTTGAGGATAGCGGCGATGAGCACACGAAGCCGTCCCAAAAGAAGTGGATTAAGAAAATCAGCGGCACCATCATTGCGGAGCATAGGAAACTCCCGAAGTCGTTCATCTGCGATAGGCGCGAAAGTGAAGTCTCCCAGGACCAAAAAAACCCTCCGTGCCACGGGTCTTCCAATAATCGCTTTTGCTCGGGCATAAGAACTCCCAAACGACTGCCCACTACCTAGACCATCCGTGGATTCTGATGCCATCGAGGCCGGCGTGATCCCGGACAAGGTCCCAAGGCCGCTTGCGATCGGCGCGCGGCAGTCTGTTCGCTGCAGCGATTGCAGTTCCAGAATTAACCCGCAACGCGCACATCAAGCTTAACACGCGAGTTTCGTTGCGATCGTTCTAAACAAGGTTAGCGTGGCTCGCATTGCGATTGCCCTGGAAGCAGATGCATCCTGGCGTTCCCCAATTTTGACTTATCGTATTGTGCGGGCCAAAGGTCGTTTCATGAAGACCGGTATCATCGAGTTCAGCGGACGCGCGATCGCCTGTCTCATTCGTAACCAGTCCGAGACTGGAGCGGGGCTTGAGGTAGTCAGCCCGGCGGGCATCCCAGCGCAATTTACACTTCTGATCGCCGATGATCGTATCAGGTGCACAGTGATATGGCGAACCGAGAAGTTGATCGGCGTCAAATTCCAAGAATATTTAGAGGAAAGCCAGAAACGGTTCGGCCGGCATCAGTGATACCAGCGTCGTTTCGTAGGACACGATTAATATCGAGGCCCTAGCCATGAGGAAGTTCATTGCCTACGGGGTCGACCTTAGCGGGGTCGCGCTGGCCAGCTATGACCTCGCCGCTACCGACTCGCAAACCGCCGAGCGGGAGGCCCGGCAGTATCTTGAAGAACATCCGACCATCGAGATCTGGTCTTATGATCACCGGCGGATCGCGCGGCTGGTAAGGAAGTAAGACGCGGTACTGCCTTTTTCTGTTCCGGGACTACTCACTCTGGAGCATGAACAGAGCGCGGCAAGAATGCGGCGCTTACGAGGATCAAAAAGAGTTGAAGTGAAAGGGACCAATCGGCTAAGTAATGGTGGCAAGGGCAGCGTCCGTAGTTTTACCCGGCACAAAGCCCGGCAAAATTTGGACATTTTAACAGCAAAGACGGCGGGGCCGTGACGCGCGGGACGGAAGCCGCCCGGCGCCACAACACCTTCTCTTGCGGGGAAGCCGGGCCGAGCCGATGCGTTAACGCCCGATCGGGGTGATAAAATCTTTGTGCAGGCAAGTTGGTCTGTGGGCACCATCGAACAACACGGTGACGCCCGTATTGCGACGGGAAACCTCGACAACGATGCCTGTCTTGCCGGCCAGCCATCGTAATCGAGTGGCTCCGAGTTCACTGATCTTGAAGCGAGCGCCGACGACCGGTCTATCAAATTCTTCTACGTCACTCACAATTTTACTCCACGACAAAAAACACCACTTGGAATGAAATTCAAACGAGTGTCCCGGCCCAGCGTTCCAAACGGATGGCTGGTTTACGAAGAGGCTGCGGAGGTACTCCAAAGTAGCTCGGAACGATCCAACAAGTTGCGTTAACTTTAGTCGCCGTTGGCGTTTTTTTTGGCGTTGCGGTGGATGGGCCGGCCCCAGCGAGCTTCCCGCCCTGCTGGGGCCAGCTTCTCTGCGGCCCCCGAAATGAAAAAGGCCGCCAGCTGGGCGGCTTTACGGGCGATTGGAGCTAGTGGATAACAGGAACTCGCTTATATCAAGTGCCGTTTCAATCTGCCGAAGCTTCTGGACTAATTCGTCGCGCTCGCCTTAGCGGTCGGCTCATTTCCACATTCCTACGGAAGATAACGTGTCGGTGAACGAAACCGATTGCCTTCCCCCACGCAGTCGTCCGGAAACGAAGCCGGAGCAGTCTCCTCGTCACTGACAACAGGGGATTTTCAAAATGATTGCTCTCACAGTCACCGCCATTTTAGCCGTCTGTGCCGGAACATTGATCGCGCTGGCATCGAGCGATTTCGGCCCCGAACTAGTCCTTGCCGTTGTCAGCCTCGTATAAGTAAGGCAACAAAGAAAAAACCCCGCCTTCACCCGGCGGGGCTAGTGGGGTTGGCGCGTCTCGAAAAACGCAGGGCATTTTTACCGCAAGTCGGTTCAACCTTGCGAACTAGTTGGGAGTACCCCGAGCTGGCAAAGGTGAGATTGCTCCCCACTCCTGTATCTTCACAAACATGTCCGAAGACGCCGCCAGATTTCGGAAACTAGCCGACGAATGTCGCGACCAGGCCGGACGGGCGATTAACCCGCTCGATCAAGAGCGCTGGCTGAAGCTGGGGGGAGACTGGACCAAGATGGCGCAGGAAGCCGAAGCGGCAGCGCTAATGCCCGCCTCTGGAATGCAATTCCCCTCTACCCCCGCACATCAGGCGAACAGTTGGGCGCCCGCCTGGGTGAACTAAAGCGTTAGGCCTTACTGTGCACCCTCCTTGCTTACAACCGCCGACGAGTTGATCGAATAGATGCGGCATGTCTGCTGTTGGCAGGCACAAACCGGACACGACCGGATTATCTGACGGTGTCCGTTTTTGGGGGGGGCAAAGCGGACGTCGACGTTACATAACATCGCATACGCGAATGCGGTTTGCGCTCTTTTCAAACTCTCCCGCTGGCGCGCTCTTCAACATCGGAGGTTTCGGACCGAACCGAGAACGCCACTGCTCTCAGCTGCCTCCGTGATCGCCGACATGTCGCGTTCAGACACCGGGACAGTTTCGACGAGGTCGACGCTTCCGAGCGTCCGAAGCTGTTTGCCCTTCCCGTCCGCATTTATAGTGGGGGCGGTATCCAGAGAAAGCCGAGGGCAATCACCGCAAGTAAGGCGACGATAATAACGGCGGTGATGGCGCCGGCCGTAATCTTGGCATTTTCATTTTTAACGGGCACCGGCCGCCTTTTTCACAATCTGGTATCCGTTGGCCGCGAGATCCTGAAGGATCGCTCTGGCGATGTGAGTGCTCTGATCCGGCGCGATCCACTCATAGTCGAGGTTCGGGCCTCCATCACCCTCGGGATACTTTATGAAGGCCGTGTGGATCGCGTTTGTGATGAGAATTTCGACAGCCTGGTCTGACATTGGTACCTCCAATATTCGGAAAGACTAGCACTAACTGAGGTCAATATTGGTGCGATTTCATAACTGCCAGGAAACGCCATTCCGCCACGGTGCCATGACCCTACGGCGATTTTGCAAAGCAGAGCCATACAATGGCAGCCAATGCGCTCGTGGTTCGAAACGTCCAGTTGCCGAGATCGCAAAGCGGCCATCGCGCCGCACAGTATGTTCGCATGTCCACCGACAAGCAGCGATACTCTATTCAGAACCAGGCCGCTGTCATAGGGGCATATGCGCATGCGCATGATCTGACGATTGTTCGAACCTATTCCGACGAAGGTGAAAGCGGACTTCAGCTAAAAAACAGGCTTGGCTTGAAGCAGCTGCTCGATGACGTTAGCAGCGGGCACGCCGACTTTGCGCACGTACTTGTCTACGATGTAAGTCGATGGGGACGATTCCAGGACGTCGATGAAAGCGCTCACTACGAGTACGTCTGTAAGAAAGCGGGCATTAAAGTCGCGTATTGCGCCGAGCAGTTCGACAATGATGGCAGCATGCTCTCAAGCATCGTCAAGAACCTTAAGAGGGTGATGGCAGCAGAATATAGCCGCGAGCTCTCCGTAAAAGTGCACGCGGGTGTTTGCCGCTTCGTGCGAATGGGATTCAGGTTCGGCGCCCCGACCGGCTACGCTCTGCGGCGAGAATTGGTCGATGAGAAGCTGAAGTCAAAGGGGGTATTGAACGATGGCGACCGCAAGTATCTCATCACGGATCATATCAGACTGAGGCCCGGCGCAGCCGACGAGGTCGAGGTGGTGAGGTGGATCTTCCAGCAATTCCTGGAGTTGAAGTCCGAAACGGCCATTGCACGTGAACTCAATCGGAAATTAATACCCACTAACTCGAAAGAGCCGTGGAATCGCGCTCAAATAGGTAGAATTCTCAGGAACGAAAACTACATCGGAAATCTCATCTACAACCGTCAATCGTGCAAGCTACGAGAGAGGAAGGTAAGCAACCCGCCCGATCTCTGGATTAGGAGCGAGGGCTGTCTCGAACCGATTGTTCAGCCAGAGGTGTTCTTCAAGGTCAAGAAGACGATACTAGATCGTCGCGTTGATATTTCGGAGGCAGAGATGTTGACGCGCCTGCGTCGAACGCTGCTGAAGCGAGGGCGCCTCAGTCCGGCAATTATCAACGCAACCGTGGGCGTTCCCTGCGCTAAAACCTACATTGATCATTTCGGCAGCCTGCGCCAAGCCTATAGCCTCGTGGGCTATACGTCCAAGCGGGACTGCAACCACATCGATACCCGGCAACGGTGGCTCGACCTATTTGCTGGGCTTGCCGCGCAGTTAGCAGATGCGTTTCGAAACGCATCCGTCCGCTTCGCGTTCGATAGCGGTTCGGATTGCTTGGTCGTGAATAAGGAGGGTGTGTCCTTTTTCTTGGCGCGGTGGCGTGGTGGAGAGCAGGAAACGTTCGCACCGCATTGGTCCATCAAGCGTCGGGTGGGTACACCTGAGGGGTGGATCATCGCGGTCAGATTGGGAGAGCGGAATGAAGCTGTGCTCGACTATCTGTTGCTTCGAACCACGGACATGACGGGATCGTTAACGAGATTTACGGAAATGGCTCGCGTGCGTCGTGGACCGGAGAGTTTCGAAACCTTCGATGCGCTGATGAAATCCCTCATTCGGCGTCTAACCAGGCCAGGCCGTGCTTCGCCAGCCAGGCCAGCGCAACGGAAAAAGCCACTGAAATCAACCCGGTCCAAAGGAAAGACCGACCACGCGCGGCATTGAGGGAGCGCAAATACAGATAGGCCCCGATGAACGTTCCGTAGTTCCTTTTGAAGCTGCCGTTCAGTTTCGATATTTCGACTAATTCAGAAGATTTATCGAGATGCTCAGGCATCAAGCTGGCTCCGAATGCGACTGCTAGACCAGCGCTTCATAAACCAGTGATGCCCCATAGCGCCGCGAATCCCAGATGCCTACCATGGCAATGATCGTGCGACGGCCCGCTCACTTCCTGTGGCCTCGGGCCTCTAGTCTTCAGGCTGAAAGTCCCGATCTCGCGTGCAGCGGAGAGACCGTGCGGCTTGACGTCCAGGGTTGTGAGTTTCGCATCGCCAACGTGTTCGGCCAGGATGCCTTTCCACATTGCCTCGATCGCCGCTCGGCCCTGCACCATCGCAGAACGTTTGGAAGTGCCATGGCATCATCGGTGTATAAAGACGCCATCCCGGCGAAATCGCCCTTATTGTAGAATTCTGTATATTTCGCGTTTGCCGCCTCTATCTCTGCCTTCTGTGCCGATGCTGGTCCGATCGACGCCAGCACGAATGCAATCACCAGTGCCATCCTACTCATGATGGGACCTCCGTTCCGCCTACTCATGTGCGTCATCGAAACTACGAGAAGGTTCAACCCACTTCCGAATCTGGCACAAACCGGACCACCTGGGCCGGCGCAGCAATGTCCGCTGTTCGGGGCAAAGCGGAAGCGGCGTTTCGCGGTCACCAAGACACTTTTGACCCACAACGGACGTCACCGGAGGACCGGGCCGCCTCGCGCTCAGTATGGCCTGGCCTCGATGACGTTGAGACTAGCCGCTGGCATAACGCGCGTCAGTTCGAAGCCAGACTTGGCAAGCAGGTCAGAGAACTCGTCACGAGTCCGCTCCCGCCCACCCGGCAAAGCCAACATGTGGAGATCCATGAATTTTGTCGCCGGCACTTCGTTCGCAGGCGCGATAATTCGCTCGATGAGAACCAACTTCGCCGTCTCCTGCATCGCACGCCGGCACGTCTTCAAGATGGCGATCGCTTCGTCATCGTCCCAATCGTGAATCACCACTCGCATCACGTAGGCATCTCCGCCTTCAGGTACCGATTCGAAGAAACTTCCGCCCACCATTCGGCAACGGTCGACGACGCCGTGCGCCTCCAAAACCGCCTCGGCTCCGGCAATGACCCCTGGCTGATCGAACAACGTGCCTTGCATCCGGGAATGGGCGGCCAGAATGGCTGCCAGCATTGAACCGCGCCCGCCACCCACGTCTACAACATGATGGAAAGCGGAGAAATCATACGCGCCAATAACCGATTCAGCGCCACCGCGCGAAAACTCCGTCATAGCGCGATCGAAGACCGCGCTCTCCTCCGGACGTTCGGCGCGATAATTCCAAACGTCCTTACCGTTGAGACTTTGAAAGGCATTCTCGCCGGTTCGAATGCTGTGCAGCAGATGGCCCCATGTGCGCCAAACGTAAGGACTCCCGACGCACTCCGCCCACGCGCCGATCGGTGTCGCGGAGTCAGTGCGCAAACAATCTCCCATTGGTGTCAGTGCAAACCTTCGGTTTTCATCTTCCTCAAAAACGCCCACTGCGGCGAGCGCCCGCAGCAGTCGGTAGAGAGCGCCTGCATGGCTTTGCGTTAAGGGCGTCAATTCTTCTGCCGAACGAGGGCCGCCTTTCAGATGGTCTGCGATACGAAGAGTTGACGCGACATGAATTGCCTGTGTGACCTGAAAGCCGTTGATCAGTCCCAGGAGATTGAGCCAAGGGTTGGATGTCACTGAAGAAACTCCGTAGGAGAGGAAGCGAAGACTTACTGTGCTCGGCGGATGCCCGTTGAACAAGTTTCCTTGTGGCACACAGCGTCAGTTCTCGCGGTGCAAGGCCATGCCCGAAGTTGGGGGTAAAGCCAACCTGCGGGTTGTACGCCCCGACTTCTCCGGTTGACCCAACTGCGACATCACCCCTCCGGCACCCCGGCCATGCGCAGGCCCTCATACATGCGCTCGCGCCCAGCAAGGAAATTCGGATTGTCGCTGAACCCGGCAGCACGGAAGCGGCGAACGGTGAAGCCTGGATTGAGCGTCAGTCCGGCGTGTGCGGCAGCACGCGCCTCATCGAGCAGCCCGAGTTGCGCTAGGGCGGCCGCGAGATAGAAATGCGCTAGGGGGAAATTGCGGTTGGCGTCGATGCCCCGGCGGTACCAAGCGACCGCTTCCGCGTAAGAATTGAGTTGAACCTTGGCGAGGCCGACCCACATCATCCAGCGAAAGGCGAAGATATCCCGTGGCGAGAGGTGGAGCGCCTCATGGATATGGCCCTCGGTCTCTTCGCCCCGACCGAGAAAATATTTGGCAAGACCGATTAACGCGTGCGCGTTGGGCAAGTTGCGATCCAGCGCCAGCGCCTGTTCGCATTGAGCGATGCCTCGGTTCGCGCGGTTCGTAAAAATCTGGACATAACCCATATGCATGTGGGCCTGCGCGTAATGGGGGTCCATGGACAGAACCTTAATCAAGGTCGCCTCGGCCGCTGCGAGGCGCGCGGCCCAGTCACCGGTAGAAAAGTTAGCCCCCCTATTAAGGTCAATTAACGCCACGCCAACCAATGCCTCGATATTGCCCGGATCGAGAGCCAAGGCCCGTTCAAAAAAGCCAAGCGCTTGCGCCATGTGTTCGTTGGTCAGCCCCTTGTGCATGCGAGCGATGCCTTGAAAATACAAATCCATTGCATCGGAGTGCAGCGAACGTTCCGCTCGGCACGCCTCGGCCGCGATCAGCTGGGCGTCCAGCGTGTTGGCGAGCCGGGAGACAATTTCGTCCTGCATATCGAACAGATCGGTGATGGAATTGTCGAAGCGCTCGGCCCAAAGGTGGTTGCCAGTTTCCGCGCTGATAAGCTGCACGTTCACCCGAAGCCGGTTGCCACCGCGCTGCACGGAGCCTTCGAGCACGTAGCGAACGTTCAGCTCGCGACCGATTTGCTTGAGATCAACGGCCTTGCCTTTGTAGGTGAACGAGGTGTGTCGGCCGATAACGAACGAGCCTCTGATGCGTGACAAGTCGGTGGTGAGGCTCTCGGTCACGCCATCGGCAAAGTAGTCTTGGTCGGGATCGCCGCCGATATTCGCGAACGGTAGAACCACGATGGAAAGACGCGGCGCTGAAGTGGGGCCTAGCCTGGCGCGCTCGACCAGTGTAGCCGAGCTATACCCATCCCGAACCATGGCATAAGCCCGCACCGAGCGGTCGATGTTCTTGAGATTTTGCTCGCCCATATCAACGAACTCGGCCCCGACCTTGCCTCGAACATGATCGTAGGCAGAAGACGAGATGCAGATACCCCCGGGCTCTGCGATGCTCTCGAGCCGGGCCGCGATGTTGACGCCATCGCCAAAGATATCGTGCGCCTCGACGATCACATCGCCGATGTTGATACCGACACGGAATACAAGGCGCCGATCTTCTGCCTCTCCGGCGGCGAGATTTCGAATGCTGCCTTGAAAATGCCGGGCCGCTCGCACCGCTTCGACCGCGCTGGGGAACTCGGCCAGAAACCCGTCACCTGTGTGCTTGACCACGCGACCGCCGTACTCCGCAATAGCTGGCTCGACAATGCCCGCTAAAAGGGCGGTCAGACGCGCATGTGTGCCCTCTTCGTCGTAATGCATGAGCCGCGAATAACCGGCCACGTCGGCGGCCATTATCGCCACCAACTTCCGCCCGACCCGCCCTGATTGCTCTTGCGCCATGACCGCTACCACAACCCACAACCCAGTGTAGAACGGATCAGAAGGCCGTGCCAGACGCGCCTTGCTGCCTGAACAAGATTAGGTCCGTTCTTGGCACAGAACGGACCTGCCGACCTAGCAAGCCGATGTCCGCTGTCAGTGTATGATCGGACCTGGTTCAGACGCGATCCGAGGTCCGGCTACATGTCCCCTGACGAAGTGAGTATGGCGGTCTCCGCGGTGCCCAGCTGAATCACCTTGGAAGGGCCCTCAGCCGTCCGTGCGGGGGGTCGTCGGGGAGCGCGCCTGATCCGCTTAAGTACCCGCGACTACTGTGCGCTACGCGGAGAAGGTTCGATCCCAGTTCCTCTCCCTCCGCCAGCTTTACCGAAGCCGTCTATTCTCCGGCTAGATCTATTGGTCATTGTGCCCTGTAGGAGCAGGGATTCCAGTTTCTAGTTCCGGACTCCCGATCGTCAGAGTTGGCCTGTTTTTCTCCGAATGGCCCGTTTCTCTCCGGAGCTCTGAACTCCGCTGATTCAGCACGGTTCTCGAAATTCAAACGCTTTGAACTACTTATGAGCCTCACGGGAAAGAGGTTCCAATGGCTCTCTCGGACAACCGAGAAGACCTGGATAGGAGAAATCGATCCCACAACTACGAATCGTAGTATGCTGTTAGATAGCGCTGCAGTTGGCCGTCATTGGGATGCATCCTTTCTCGCAGTCGGATTGCAGGTAAACCAATAGCAGCGCCGGGACCGGCCAAGGAGGCGTGATGTTCGCAGACGTAAAGGGACCTTCCTTCATTTTTTGGCCGGTTGGCTGCGGTGACAGCACGACCATTGTCATCAGCGAGTCCGAAGTGCTCCAGCTTGATTTGAACGACAAAGTCATGGCGGAGGACGACGACAACGAGCACATCCCTTTAGTTGATGAGCTGGTGGAAAAACTCCCCCAGCGAGACGGTAAACCCTACTTGTCGTGCTTTGTGCTTACTCACCCTGATCAGGACCACTGCCGTGGCTTTGCAGATCTGCTCAAGAGAGTCGTTATCGGGGAAATATGGCATAGCCCGCACATCTTCCGAGAATACGAAGACGAAAAGGTCCTGTGTGACGATGCGGAGGCATTTCGCAAGGAAGCCCATCGTCGTTCAGCGAAAACCATCAAGATCGGCGGCGATCCTGGTGCCGGAAACCGCGTAAGAGTCATCGGATATAGCTCCTTGTTCGAGCCTGGCGAGAAGTACCACAATCTCCCTGAGCAGTTTCACACCCGCCCTGGTTCTGAGATCACCACGCTCGACGGCGCAGAAGTCAGCGACCGATTCCATGTCTTCATCCACGGTCCCTTCAAGGAGGGTGAAGCCGACGCCCGCAACGAGACCAGCGTGACGATGCGTGTAATTATTGGCTCTCAAGATCGCCCGATGTACGGGCTCTTCCTGGGGGACGTCTCCTACCCCACCCTGATGCAAACCTTCCAGCAGACGCACTATCATAGCAATGATCCCATGTTGAATTGGAACGTGCTGCTTGCCCCGCATCACTGCTCGAAAAAAGTTATGTACGAAGACGATGTGCTCCAGCAGGACGCGATGAACGAACTGCAGACGCCTCAGCTCGACGTCGGTTACATCGTCGCTAGCTCGCCCGAATTTCCGGCGTCGAATTCCTCCGGCGATAATCCACCGCACATTAAGGCAAGAAACCGCTACGAGGAGATTGTCAATACGGCCTTCTTGTGCACCGGCGAATACAGCACATCGGAGAATTTGCGGCCGATTATCTTCACCGTGAATAAAAATGGCGTCTTCCTCGACGATGATGATTACGCGGTCTCTGATAGCGCGCGGGAAACGTTGGCAGCCGCCGTGGCGGCAGCTCGCGGGCGTGCGGCACCTCCAACTGCCAAAGTTGGTTTCGGTCGCGAATGAAATCCGAAGGGCAGGCTTGGGCACTCGGGCAACTTGCCGACATTGTTAAAGCCGCAGTTGGATCGCTCGAGGTCATCGAGATTGTCGAGCCGACCGATGAAGGCGGAGCAGTCTCTGTCTCGTTGTCGGTGGATTGCGCCGGCTACCAGCGTAAGCTGGGTGGCGTTCCGCTCAAGGCGCGGGAGCGCTTGCTCCTCAAGATTCCTTCGAATTTTCCGCTTGATTTGCCACGCTTGAACTTTTCGCACACGCGCTATCGCGAGTGCACACACGTGCAATGGGGCAGCTATATTTGCCTCTATCAAGCGCCCGACACCGAATGGCAGCCGGAAGATGGTCTCTTTGGCTTCCTGCAGCGCGTAGACGACTGGCTTCGAGCCGCCGCCGCAAATGAGCTAGACCCAGCCGGGATGCCGCTGCACCCACCCGTAAGCTATCCATTCAGCGGCCTGAAGGTGGTCCCCACGCAAAATACACCGGTCCCGGACCCACCCTTCTGGGCCGGCTATGCCAAGATCACGCGCGAGAACGACAACCGCATCGAGCTTGGCCAATGGATCCCTCACTCGGGACCTGTCCCGGACGGCCGGTTGGCTGCTGTGGTGCTTTTGCCGGTGGGGATGCCGCACGAGTATCCCGACACTGTCTCGGGACTGTTAAAGGAGCTTACCGCACGCGACGTACCCATCGAAATCATTCGGCTGATGATACAGCTCGGCGTGCTCAGAAGCGAAAGCGGCAAACCGCTCATTTTCGTTCTTGGCGCCGCCATGCGGGGCATTGCGGGTGGCGAACGCCTGCAGCATTTAGCTTGCTGGCGGATCGACGCTAAGCGCGTGGATGAAATGCGCGAGGCTATCAGGGCTTCTACAGACGAAAATCCGATTGATGTCGCCGACTTCTATGTTTGGGCTGAAAAGGCCAAAATAGAATGGTGCACCGTCCTTGAGGACCGACCCGAGATTGTCACGAGACGAGACGCTGAAAGCGCATCAGCGTGGTGGGCAGGCCGCCATGTAGTCATTCTCGGTTGCGGAGCGATCGGTAGCGCGGTCGCCATGCTACTTGCCCGGTCAGGTGTCGGCACGCTGCAGCTATATGATAAAGGCTCAGTCAAACCCGGCCTCTTGGTCAGGCAGCTATTTGATCGATATCAGATTGGAGCCAACAAAGCGGACGCAACCGCCGAAAACGTCCGTTTTGCTAACCCCGCTGTTAAGGCCCTCCAGTCAAGCGCGGATGTGGTCAGGATACTGGAAATCCCCGAACGACGTGCGGATGTCCTAGCTGCAGACGTGATCATCAACGCCACCGCTTCAACAGTGGTCGCGACTGCGCTGGAGAGACAGTTCAGAGCGTGGCCAAAAGCACACCCGCCCATCATCTCTATGGCACTCGGACACAAAGCTGACCAGGCGTTGATGACCATGGCCGTACAGACTATCCCCGGCATCACACTCGATCTTGATCGTCGCAGTAAGATCGCTCTGTCCAATCTCGCCAAAGGTAAGCACGTCCTGGATGAATTTTGGCCGATAAGCCCCGACCGGACGCGCCTGTTTCAGCCAGAACCTGGATGCTCCAGCCCCACTTTCCGCGGCTCAGCCGCTGACGTTATGGCGCTCACGGCGCAGATGACAAACATTGCGAGCAGATGGTTGGCAAATCCATCGCTTGACGTTTCGCGCGCTCAGTCCTTCGATCTGACAGGGGAGCGCACAGGCGATCTGCGCGAGTTCGAGTTCGACTGGCCAAGTGACATTATTCTGCGCGACGGTCTCAATGGTTATCAAATCCGCGTAAGCCAAGCGGCCCTTTCCGGCATGCGCTCATGGATGCGCAGGTCAGAGCGGGTTAATGGTCGACGCGTTGAGACAGGCGGGATCCTGTTTGGGCATACCGATGAATTCCTGAAAATCATATGGGTTGATGAAATTAGCGGGCCGCCCCCGGACAGCATTCAGTCTGCCGCCGAGTTTGTCTGCGGCACAGCGGGCGTCGCTGAAATGAATGCAGAAAAGATCAAGAGAACCAGGAAATCTGTCGCGTTTGTCGGAATGTGGCATACGCATCCGGGGGGAATGCCGCTTCCTAGCGAGACTGACTACGGCGCGATGGCGAAACTCCTCACGGGTGACCAATTTCAAGCAAAGCGTTTTTTGATGATGATCATCGGGGCCGACTCGTCGTTGCCCATTATTTCGGGGACCGTCTTTGAGCGAGCCTATTACCAGTAGTCCTCAGCCGAAGCGGCAGTTTATCGGACTTGCCTTGTCCGGGGGCGGAGCACGTGCAATGGCGTTCCATCTGGGAGGTCTGCGTGCGCTCCACGACAGAGGCCTCCTGGAGCAAGTGAAAGTTCTCTCCACTGTCTCGGGTGGTAGCGTTATTGGTGCGTGTTACGCCTACAGTTCAGATGATTTCGCTACATTCGATAAGAAGCTCCTCAAACTGCTCCGAAAGGGCATCCAAGGGATGATCCTCAAGGAGGTGTTGATGAGCACTCAATTGGCGAAGATCGCGCTCACATTAGTCGTAGGCGGACTACCGACAATCGCGCTGTGGTGCCTTTCGTCAATCCTGGCGTTGCTGCGAGCACTCACCGGAATTCCGACGCGAGGTGTCGAGCGAAGTCTTGCAGGATTGGGGCAATCTCTCCCCATCTGGGGCAGTCTCACAACGGCGTTCGAGCAGGCTTTAACTAAGCTCTTCGGATCGACGACAGTTCGGGACGTTGCACGCAATGGATTGCACGTGATCATAAACGCCTGTGACTTGAAGACTGGCACGGCGTTTCGCTTCGGGTCTCAAAGGTCGGGAGGGTGGCGTTACGGGCAGATTGATGGCGAACCGCCGACTGTTGCGAAGGCTGTGGCCGCCTCAGCTGCTTTTCCGGTTTTGCTGCCCCCCTTGATTGAAGTCTTCCCGTTCACCAAATCAGGCCGTACTGAAACGCATACCGTCATCCTGACTGATGGGGGAGTGTTTGATAACCTGGGCGTGTCCGTGCTGGAGCCTGGTCGAGACGGCGACGTCACCGACACATACCCGGTGACGCACATCATTAGTCTCAACGCGGGGCCAGGCCAGCTCGATGGAGGCGGCCACCCATTCTGGTGGGGGAGCCGCGTGGCAAAGTCCTTCGAAGCCGTGCATCGAAAGTCACAGGACCACGTCTATTCCCGACTTCACCGCCACGTCGAAACGGGTGAATTGGACGGGTTTGGAATGGTATATCTTGGCCAACAAGACCACCGATTGCCTTATCGCCCGACTGACCTAGTCGGTCGCGACGAAGTGCGCAATTACCCCACAGACTTTGCACCTATTTCGGCGAAAGACCTTGATCTGTTAACCAGGCGAGGTGAACAGCTCGCCCACATTATCCTCGATCGGTATCTTCCCTACCTCTGAGAGGAAATCGATTTTCCTCGCCGCGGCCTCTCAAGAGCGGCTGACTTTGTGAACGCTATCACCAATGCGTTCCCGGAGGCATCGTTAACAGGCTCCAGTCGATGTTCCATAACGTTCGATCGACGAATGTCCGCTTTCGGAGTGCAGCGGACATTCGCCCGAACTTCGATGTCCGCTAAGTGCCAATACCGGAAGTCAGACTGCCGCGATCAGGCCCAGCACTGACTGCGTATCCCGCACGTCACAAAAAGTGTGCGCCATCGCGGACAGCGTCTACTAACTGAGAAGTCCGGATGCTCAACCGGGAGGTCGGCTTTGCCCCCAACACGGGACATTGTCAGCCAGTTTTGTCAGGTCCGAAAAGTGCCAACCGGCGACATCGGCCTCATTCGATCACCTCGTCGGCTCGGACGAGCAGCGGCACCGGAATCGTGATCCCGATTGTTTCTGCGGTTCTGCGGTTAATCACCAGCAACAAGCGTGTGGGCTGCTCGACCGGCAGGTCGGCCGGTTTCGCGCCCTTGAAAATCTTGTCCACGTAAAATGCCGCGCGGCGGTAAAAATCGAACAGGCTTTCGCCATAGCTCATCAGCCCGCCGGCCGCCACGAACTCGCGCAGCGGGAACATCGATGGCAGCCGATGCTCAAGTGCAAGCTGCGCAATACGCTCTCGGTGAAGGAAGGTGACGGATCCAATCGCGACAACGACGGCCCCGACGCGCTCATTTGCCAGCGCAGGGAATGCGCTCTCTATTTGGTAAAGGTTATCGACTTCCATCGGGACGGTGGCGACACCCGCAGTTCGGGCCGCATCCTGAATATTCTTGACGATTGCCGGAGAATTTGGGCTGTGCCGATCCACGAGAAGCCCGAGGCGCGATAGGTTGGGTACCGCCATCCCAAGAAACTCGAGTTGTTTCGGAGCTGCATCATCTTGGGAACTCGCCAAGCCTGTGATGTTGCCGCCGGGATGTGCGAGGCTTGCAATGAAGCCATTGCCGACCGGATCGGTCGAGAAGCCCATGACGATGGGAATGGTGCGGGTCGCTTGCCGTACGGCAGGAATTGCCGTCGGTGTCGCAGGCACCAACACGTCGACATTCAGTTGTACCAGCTCGGCCGCGAAATCGGCAAAGCGTTCGAGCTTTCCTTCGGCGAAGCGCCACTCGATGATGAAGTCCTTACCCTCGACATAGCCGAGCTCCCGCATTCCCAGCAAGATCCCGGCGTGGTAGCTTGACTCGATTGAAACGGGACGCGAGCTGCTGGTAAGAAGGCCGATGCGTCGAGGTTTGGACAGCTGCTGCTGCGCGCGCGCCGCCAGCGGCCACGCGGCAGCCGCCCCAGCGAGATAAATGATGACATCGCGCCGTCTCATGCATCCAACCCCAGGCATCGTATCGGCAAAACTATAGCACGCGTGAAGGAAGCGCGAGTGCCTTCCAGCGCATGTCGGCCAATGTCCGAGTCGGGTCATTCGCGTCGGTTTGGCCGCGCACCGACGACTTCCGCTCTACCCCTATAAACAGACGTCGTTACCGTGCGTCGACATGTCTCAAATGTGCCGATTGTTGCAAAAGTCGAAAATCGCACAACCTTCGCGAAAGTTGATATTTGGACTTCTCTGCTGCTGCGTCGCTTTTCAGCGCCACTACGGAGGCCCGTGATCGATTTGGATGAAAAGATATGGTCCCTGCGGCCGCGCGGCGGCCCCGACGCTGGTGTCCCGAGCGGGATGTTGTCAGCTTGAATCGATCGGGGATTCCTAAATCGTGGCTTCTGGGACGGACGCCGGCGTCCATCAGGTGTCAGCGCGTGCCGGCACGATCCCCACAAGCAACGATATCCCGGGGAGATTTTCGACCCGCTCCCTCTGGCGGAGAGAACACCGCCAGGTATCCGCCGCCCCCTGCGAGCTTATATGTGGCGACCGCGCGATAGCCGACGGCGGTCAGTTCGCAACGCAAGAGCTCAATTGGCGTGCCATGCTCCGACGTCGGAAGCTCAAGGTCGACAATTCCGACCCGCGCACCCCGCTTCAAGGCGGGCGTGAGATTGTAGAGGAAGGCATAGGGTTGGGCTATCTCGTGATACATGTGCACAAGGATTGCGGCATCCAGCGAGGAAGCGGGCAGGCGCGGGTCGTGTGGTTCGCCGAGCGCGAATTTGACGTTCGTCAACTTCAGGAGTTCTGTTCGCCTGGCGAGCTCGATGAGGTAATCCCGCCTGACGTCCTGGGCGACGACAGAGCCGGCGGGCCCGACGAGGTGCGAGAGCCTGACCGTGTGGTAGCCACTGCCTGCACCAATGTCGCCGACCGTCATGCCTGGCTTCAGTTCAAGAAGACGGGCGATTTGACCAGCCTCATTCAGGGCGTCGCGGCGCGCTTCGGCGGAGCGGCGTGGGCTGACAATCCGCGCAACAGGGCGCTGAGGTGAGGGAAACTCGTTTGCATCGACTCCGGGGGAAGCCAGATAACCAATGTCAGCGGCGTATGCGCGAGTTGCGGCAAACGCCACAAGTAGCGTCGCTGCACGGGCAAGCGCCATCACGGGCCTGCCAAGCTTTCTCAGCCGGTTTAGGCGCGGTCGTCCAGTTCTTGTGAGCTCAAGATGTAGGCCCACCGTGATGTCAACGAGGTTGAACGTGACAGGCAACTCCATCTGTTCGCCTTGCGCTTTAGCTGCCGCGTCAGAAACTCTTAGAAAATCATACCCCGCAGTATGCAGGAACCAGCCGATCGGGCCCTTTCCCTCGCGCATGACTGGGACTTTGCCGCGCAACTAAGCATCAAAGCCAAGGGTACGGCCGGCGCACTCGACGACAAAGGAACATCAGCATCGCGAGGGACATGTAAGTCCACGGCCACTCGGACGGACTGCCGTAGAGGCCGAGCCAGAGTTGCAGCACATAGCGATGGCCAGCACGCCCACCAATCGCACCTGAGAGCAATACAACCCAATGGAGCCGCACTGGGTCAAGGCCATTAATGTCCGTCGCGGGTCAAAAGGGGAATCTCAGGGTATGTCCGCTCCGGGCGAAGAGCGTGCATTCCATAACAATGGATCAGCGAATTCCCTCTCTGACGGGTTTGACGACCGGCTACTGCGGAATGCGTAGCCTGGAGCGCTGTTGGCTCGACGCTACGGGCTTATGCGGAGCGCGATTTGAACCAAGTGCCGACGAACTCATTGAGAACGGCGGCGGTCGCCAACGACTAGGAGATGCAAGCGGTGCGCAAGATCGAGAACCAGTGCTTTTTGCTGTTGCTGGTCGCGGTCACGCTGGGGTTTGGCTGGGTCTTGTTGCCGTTCTATGGCGCCATTCTTTGGGCCATCGTCGTTGCCGTCATTTTTGCGCCGCTGAACCGGAGATTGCAAAGCAGGATGCGAGGGGGGCCGAATCTGGCCGCCGCGGCGACGGTGGTGATCGTGCTTGCGATGGTGATTCTGCCCTTGGGCCTGATTACAGCCTCGCTGCTGCAGGAGGCGTCGACCCTCTTCGCCAAGGTGCAGTCCGGGGAGTACAACTTCGCTGCCTACACTGAACGGGTGTTCGCTGCCCTGCCGGCCTGGATGACCGGTCTGCTGGATCGCTTCAACCTGACCGATCTGGGCAAGGTCCGCGACAGCTTGGCAACCGGGCTGGCTAAGGGCGGACAGGCGGTTGCGCCGCAGGCGCTGAGCATCGGCCTGAACACGTTCGAATTCATCGTCGGGCTCGGCATAATGCTGTACCTGCTGTTCTTTCTGCTGCGCGACGGCCAAGTGCTGGCGCGGCGGATCAAGCAGGCCGTTCCGCTCCGCACCGATCAGAAGACCGCTCTGTTCGGCCGCTTCGCCGATGTCGTCCGCGCCACAGTAAAGGGCAGCATCTTGGTCGCGATCGCGCAGGGCGCATTGGGCGGGCTGGCGTTCTGGTTTCTGGGAATTCACGCAGCCTTGCTGTGGGGTGTGTTGATGGCCTTTCTATCACTAGTGCCGGCGATCGGAGCAGGTCTTGTCTGGGTGCCTGTCGCGATCTACCTCTTGGCCACCGGAGCGGTGTGGCAAGGCGTCAGCTTAATCCTGTACGGAGTGCTGGTGATCGGGCTAGTGGACAATCTGCTGCGTCCGTTCCTGATCGGCAAGGATACCAAGCTGCCGGACTATGTCGTGCTGATCTCCACGCTCGGCGGTATCGAAGTGTTCGGCCTCAACGGTTTTGTAATAGGACCGCTGATCGCAGCGATGTTCATGGTGACTTGGGAAATCTTTTCGGCATCGGAATCTGCATCGCCGCCGCCGTAACCGTCGGGCGCAAACTGGCAGGGAAGGATACGAATTTTGAGTGACCAACACCCACAGTCGGCTACGAGAGCTATGCACGGCGGGCAGGCGTCAAAAGCACCTTGCCGGCGGCGAGGCACTGACTAGCGCTAGACAGACCGTGGACATTTATATCAGCCAGGAGAAGGGGGCCTCAACAGTTGCAGCCTGTGCCGTCGCGGTCACTCAGGCGTGCCGACTGATACGGAGCGCAGAGCAACATCAGGAAGAGCGCCCTATCAGCCTGGTATTTGGCAGCGGGTCGACTGCCCTCCGAACCGAGCATAACGACCTGCCCTTCGGTGGTGCACAAGCACCATCGCCATACGCGGCGGCGCTTTTTCAAGAGCAGCTCAAAAATAGGAAATTCCTCGGCATTGCGATTGTTCATTAGCCCTTGGTCTTGTGTCGTTCGAACTCGTCGTAGGTTCAAAGGTTTACAGCAAGTCCGGCAGAATTGCATAACGTCGGATGATCTTGTCAGTTCCTAAGGTGTCGTAACAACCTGGGGCGTGCCCTTTTGAACGGAGCATGTGCAAGAAAAAACAATTTGAAACTTAAAACAGTGGGGTGTATTTCTTCTCGCCTTGGGCTCGATCTCTTTGGCATCCGGTGCTCTGTACGTGCCACAATCTAAACTTTATCGTGTCTTTCAGTCCAACCAGAGCTTGAAGCGGGAAAGTGCCTCGCTTCCTTTTTTCCAATTCGACTATTGGTCAGTGATAAATGTCATTCAACAGCAAGATCGCGCTCTTTATCGATGGCGCCAACCTCTACGCAACCGCCAAGACCCTCGGCTTCGACATCGACTACAAGGGCCTTCTCAAGGAGTTCAAGAGCCGCGGGACCCTGGTGCGGGCATTCTACTACACCGCGATCATCGAGGATCAGGAGTATTCCTCGATCCGCCCGCTTATCGACTGGCTCGATTACAACGGCTACACCGTCGTCACCAAGGCGACCAAGGAGTTCATCGACGCCAGCGGCCGCCGCAAGGTCAAGGGCAACATGGACATCGAGCTCGCGGTCGATGCCATGGAACTCGCCGAGCATGTCGATCAGATCGTGCTGTTCTCCGGCGATGGCGATTTCCGCTCGCTGGTCGAGGCGGTGCAGCGCCGTGGCGTCCGCGTCACCGTCATTTCGACGATTTCGAGCCAGCCGCCGATGATCGCGGACGAATTGCGCCGCCAGGCCGACGTCTTCACCGACCTGGTCGAATTGCAGTCCAAGCTCGGCCGCGATCCCGCCGAGCGGCCGGCCCCGCGCGAGCCGCGCCGTCACGCGCCGCAATTCCTGCAGCGCGCCACGACCAGGGCACCACGGGGCGGAGACGACGACCTGGACGATTGAGCGGCTGGCCTAGGCGGAGGAGGCGGAGTGGGCGGTCAGTCGCCGGCTATAGGGTTAATCCCTCTTAAACGGGACCACGTCGCCGTCGGCCGCCTTGATGACAGCCTTGGCCATCTCGGTGGGACATTTAGCCTTGGCCAGCGGCGAGGGCTAAAGGATTGACGGACCGTGGAGGTCATTTTTGCCCAAGGTACAAAACCCTAAGCTTCCTTATTCCTGTCAACCAGCGGTCAACCGACTGTCAACTTAGTCAACCTTGTCAACCTAACTTTTTTCAACTTGCGGCTACCGAATGGCCGGGGTGCGAATTACCCGCGGTCGGCTGGACTGCCAGAGGGACCCCAAGGTTTAGGTGAAGCCCAAGCGTTTGCGCTGGGCACTCCAGTCCGTGGGTAGTGGCTTCAATAGGGATTGCAGCTCAAGTGTCCTTGGCTGCCGCCCGTCCAGGATAGCCTCGATAATATCGGGTGCCAAAAGGGTCAACCGCAGGATGCGGCACAGATAGGATTCATTGATTCCTTCTGCCTTTGAGAGCTCGGCGGCAGAATCGTACTTGCCGGTTTCGATCAGCCGCCGCCAACGGTGAGCTTTCGCGACGGCTTTGATCAGGCTATTCGCAAAGCGAGTGGCCGTCGGCTGCCAGTTGTCCGCGCCCGCCGGAACGATAATCTGCTTACGGCCACCGCGCTGCATGAAGGCAACGGGGATGGAAATGACCATTACACCATCCTCAACAGTTTTTCTGGGTTTGGCGGACTTCCTCATGCGGCCGTGGCCATGTCGACGGCCAAACCTTTCATCTCCGTCACCAGTGACGTGAAGCCAGCGATCACGAGATGCACGTCGACCTTGGTCGGGAAGACCACCACCCGGTCGACCAGGAGGCTCGTGATCCGTTGCTGCTCAGCCGGGAACAGCTCGTCCCAGACCTCGTCGAAGCTCACCAGCACTGCGCGTACCTCGTTCTCAGTCAATTGCGATGGGGTCCCACGTAACTGCTTCCACGTTGCCACGATGATTTCGGGAGAAGCGACCATCCGCCTCAACTGGCCGACCACGATCTCTTCGATCTCGCCTGCTGGCACACGCATGGAGGGGGTGCCAGCAGGCTCCCCGGCCTTAATGAGCCGCTGGCTGATGTAATAGCGATAGAGCCGACCCTTGCGACGGGTATGGGTCGGCGACATCGCGGCGCCAGTCGCGTCGAAAATGAGACCCTTCAACAGGGCAGGGGTCTGCGCTCGACTATTCGCACCCCGTGCGCGGGGGCTTTCTTGGATGATGGCATGCACGCGGTCCCAGAGCTTGCGGTCGATAATAACCTCATGCTCGCCGGCATAGGCAGTGCCCTTGTGCACGGCGTCGCCGACGTAGGTCCGGTTCTTGAGGATCCTGTAAAGCACGCCCTTATCGATTGCTTGGCCGTACCGGTTGCGGACGTCCTTCTGCCGCAGCTCATGTGCGAGGAGGGTGGCGGACTTCAGGACCAAAAATCGCTTAAAGATAGAGCGGACGGTCGCGGCGTCGGCCTCGTTCACCACTAGTTTGCGATCCCTAACCTCGTACCCGAAGGGGGCCCAACCGCCCATCCACATCCCCTTCTTGCGGGAGGCCGCAAACTTGTCGCGGATGCGTTCGCCGATGACCTCCCGCTCGAACTGCGCAAAGGTCATCATGATGTTGAGGTGCATCCGCCCCATGGCGTCGGTCGTGTTGAAGGACTGCGTGACGGAAACGAACGTTGTCTTATGACGCTCGAAAAGCTCGATCAGCTTGAGAAAGTCGAGCATAGACCTGGAAAGCCGATCGATCTTGTAAACTGCCACAACATCAATCCTTCCGGCCTGAACATCCGCCAACAATCGCTTGAGGGCTGGGCGTTCGATCGTCCCACCGGAAACACCACCGTCGTCATAGCGGTCGTCAACCTGGATCCAGCCTTCCGCACGCTGGCTCACAATGTAGGCCTCACAAGCCTCCCGTTGGGCATCGAGCGAGTTGAACTCCATCTCCAGCCCCTCCTCGCTGGATTTGCGGGTGTAGACAGCGCACCGGATTTTCCGAACGATTGGCCTCATCGCGCCGGGCTCCGCTGTGCCTTCAATCCGAAGAACACCAGGCCATTCCACCGGGTGCCGGTGATGGTGCGGGCGACCGCCGACAGCGACTTGTATGGGCGGCCCTGGTATTCGAAATCAGCGTCGCGTACCACCACCTGGTGCTCGACGCCTTTCCAGTTACGGATCAGCCGGGTGCCAGAAATAGGGCGATCGCCTAGAGCGCGTTTGTCGCCTTTCAGGCCCTTGACTGGCAGATCGCCAGCGGCGGCTTTCAGACGGCGATGCACGTCGGCCGATAGGCCGCCATGGGTCATTCCTGAAGGCGGTAGGCCAGGCGGCTTTCCAGGAAACGCCGATTGGCGGCGGTTCGGTCCCGAAGAGCTCCCGCCAGCGGGCTTTTAAAGCGCCGGCAGGGGCTAATTTTAGGGTCGAAATCTGCGCTAAAATGCCATCAGGCATCGATTATTCTCCGTTTCGAAGACGTTCGATGTCCGCTCTGACCAGCCAAAATGTCGAGTGAACTCTCTCCGCTCTGATCGGATAATTCTCTTGCCTTCCGGGCCTGAATACGGCTGACGGCCAACGCTAACAGCTCGGCGATTTCTTGGAGGCTATCGTCTCGGTCAAGCATACTCATTTTGCCAGACCATTCAGTCCGCTCAACAGGTGGTCGAGACACCGAAGAATAAGCCTCAAACCGCCGCCAGCGCTGTGCAATTCGGCTTCCGTAGCATCAGACTTCATCTGATCCGTTATAGCGTCCAGAATTTCTCCAAAGAGTTTGGGGTTTGATGCCAGCATGTTCGTCAACTCCGCCGTCCAACGGCGTTCGGCAGAATCAATGGCAGCTTCGGCCGAGCTAGATGTCGTTAGCCGAGGCATCTTGAACCTTGGAGGAAGGCCAGAATTTGGGTTGCTGGCAAGCTGTCTTGGCCCAGCGGAATCAGAGGCCGAAATTGAATCGGCCTTGGGGTAGGTTTTCTTTGTTATGTTAATTGAAGAGGTTTGGTCGACAACTTTGCCCTCACCAAGAGGGCAATTTTGTCCCTTCAAATGTGACATGAATCGCGCGGTACGAAGCAACCCGACTACCGCCCATTGCGACCTCCAAAGGTTCTGCTTCTTACGAAAAAAAGTCCAACAAGGACTATAGCTGTTTCGATGATTGTAACCGCCGTGTCGGGTCCGAACGACGTACCCTTTTTTGACCAGGTCGCGAACAGCGCGGATTATCGTGCGGCGGTCGACACCCAGCAGTGCCGCCAATCTCGCAAGTGAAGGATCGCAGCGGCCGGTGCGTCGATTGAAGTGCTCAATCAACGCTGCGGCTACACGACGAGAAGTTGGTGAGAGGTCGTCGGATAAGCAGATGACTTTGAATGCAATGAGTGAGTCTGACGGGCCGTTTGCCATATGCTAACCTCGCATCATTTTTCGGCCGCGATGCAAGGCTGGGCATCAGGCTTCGATAATCAAAGCCAAAATGCCCGAAGTGCGGTGGACCCTACCTGGCCAACCCGCCGGTGCATCACCTCCGTTAAGAAGTGGATCTGCACACCAGGTTGATTCGGCCCTCGGCGTCTCGGGACGGAATTCGGACGGCGGAACTTTATCCGTCTCGTTTGGAAAATATGACCGTTGGTCGCCCCTGTTCAGAGCGTAGGTTTAGCCGGTATCGGCCTCTGCCCACTTTTTCGATCAATTCAGGCCACTTAGGATGTCGCTTGAAGAGGTCTGAGATTAGGCCGCATTGGGCCTCCTGCTGGATTTCTGTTTCGTACCGCCAGTGCTGAGGGTCAAACACAGCTTGGTGCAAAATTCGAACGACCGAAGCCTGCAGTGCTCCCAGCTCAAACTCAACTCCGCGCATCACGACAAAGCTGTAGTCATCGGTGTACTGAAATTCTTGAACGAGAAATTCGTCCAAGTAGAACTGGCCGTCGACCGTAATTTTGATCCAGGGAGGGACCGGTCCGTATAGCTGAATGTCATCGTAGTCAGAATTAGGAAAAAGTGGTCCGTATGGCCAAATTTCTCGAATACGATCAGTGGAGATGAATTCGTAGGTGCTCGCACCCACCGCGTTTGCTCGCTTTGCACGAACGTAAAGATTGCCGGACAGGCATTCGCGCCAGATGGCACTGATCAGAAGGCCTCTCCATTCAACGTAGTCGATATAATTTAATTGGGCTTCGATTTCGGTTTTTCCGCGACGTTGAGCAGTAAGCCTTATGGTGTCGAACGCTCGCACTCGCTCAGGAGGAAACCAGATCCTATAGGAGTCCTCGAGCTTAATCCCTCCGATTTGGAGGAGAGAAGGCAGCGCATGGTCACTCCAATGCTCAAACAGTACAACCATGAATACGACGCTCCACGAATCATGAGCCTACTCCGCCACAATTTTTCGCGGTAGGGTACCTTTCCTTCAGGCGCGATCGAAAAGGTCCACAATTGAGCTCTCGTTGAAATCGTCAGCGAGATCGGCATGTTCGGGAGGGATCCGTCGGTTTTGCTGGTGCCCGGCTCACTTAAGGGCCGACATTGCCGCCAATCATGGATGGCCGCTTTGGAGTTGCTGGAACGGCGCGAGGCCGCCTTTAATGGTCCAGATTCCAAGCCGTTTAATCGATTCCAAACCTCGTGCTGCAAGTATGAGGCCTGCTCGAATGTGGCGACGTCGAGTTGTTAAGCTAAGGTGTTAAGCGCGTTAAGTTTGTTAAGGTAACTTTTGCGTCGGCGGCTACCGGGAATGCGGGGTGCGAACTACCCACTATCCCCAAAGCGGCCGAGAGGGACCCAACGCAGACCGAGTGCCGGCGCTGAGCCCGCAAACCCCTAGACCGGTATTAACCGCATTCATCGCCTGCACGCGCGGCTCAACATCTCTTAGGTATGTGGTAGTTCGCAAGAATTCGATTTCGGTCGCTTCGTCGGCCTCGTCAACGTCGATGTACCAAGACCTCGGCGCCGCCCCCGGACCAGCTTCCGCTGCTCGATCTGACCATGGATAATTATGACCGGGAAAGCCCTGGCGATCCTGAGCCCCTTAGAGGGAGGGTAGCTTAAGATTTCTAGAATGACATCGGTCTGCAGTACGAGAGCCGTTCGATGCGCCCGTTAGTCCAGGCCCCGAGCAAGACGGTGCCGCACGGGCTACGGGTCACGGCCGCGGCAATTGACCATCGTAATTGAAGCTAACTATTTAGCTGCTTGCTTCCCCGGCTAAGCGTCCATACGGCGTCTCAGTTCAATGCTATCCGTCCCTTTCGATTGCATTTCTCACATGGTGCGGGATAGATTTTTCGGCCGGGCTGGACTGGCTGCGTTACCGGGGCAAATCCGGTGCCACCGCATGCTGGACATCTAATCTCAGTCGGCTTCTTCGGTAGGTCTTTCACGGACGGCTTTTTCATCGCAATCTTTCAAAGCAAACCGTCGGCCGGAGCATGTTCGGCCGACGTGGGTCCGGGAAATGTCCGGTGCTTTCAACCTACCCGGCCTTCGCGCATCCGCAACCAAAGTCGTTCATTAGGCTTGATGCGCGCGATGCTGGTTAAGGCTCCCGTGCTTTTACGGGCACGAAACGGCGTTGCCGTCCTTGTCGACGCTGCGCGCCACGATCTTCAAAGCGTGCCCGCAGCCGACGTCACGCTCCTCGTCGGTTGTTAGTATCACCGACATGGCCCTCGGGTGAAGCGGCTCGACGACCACGTTCGGCGCGGTCGTCAGGAAATCCTAGACGAGGTCAGGGCCGGGGATTGGCTTTTGAGTTGGTGCCCGTCGCCTTCGAGATGCAAAAAGTGCGTCAACCAGCGGCTTTATTTTCGGCCAAGTTCCGCCCCGATTAGTGACCTAGACTTTGGTACTACCATAACAGGGGGGACAAAATGAAAGCAGCTGATTATGCGCGCATGGCGGAAGAGTGTTCACGGCAAGCCGACGTGATGCCACCAAGCCCAGAGCGTGATGCTCTGATCGAGAAAGCCCGGCAATACCGGTCCTACGCCAAAATAGATAATTGGGTAGCTTCCAAGGAGCTACGGCCACCCGGGTAGTGCGATGCTGGTAGCGCCGGATCGGGGAGAATTTTGGTTAACGCTTCCCTGATATGGTCTGGATCGTCGCGGAACTGTTTCGCGTACCGCTACCATGGTGCTGCTTGCAATCATCGAAATCACGAGTCCCATGGAGGCTCGACGTTGCCGCTATGCCCAATACCGAGGCGAAAAGGCGGATTGCCGGTCACGGGAATGATACGTTCAGTCCAGAAGTATAGTTCGAACGGTTCGAGGCGTTGGTTGTCTTGGTGGTATCCAAGCTAGGCTTGGCCGCCTAGCTTCGCGCCGCGGATGACTGACCGCAATCGTGATGGGCGCAAGCAGAGAACGTCAATCGAACGTCGGATAGATAATAGTCTGGCCGTTCTCGCACTTTGCAACGTTGATATCCATAAATCCGAGGCTAAATTTCTGCGTTCTAATGCACACGACCAGATTGTCTTTGCCACCGTTGACGGCATCCAGTTCATCCGTTGAAAGCACACGCTCCTCAGACTTGGCCATTGCCTTTACTCCTATTTGCCGGCGCGGGATGTCGCCTGTATCGGCACTTTTATCGAGTTTAGATCGGTGAAGCTGTGATGCTAATCACGCCGAGGAAGCTCCGTGCGTCAAAAAGAGGCGGCGGCCTACATCATGGCGTTGCAACGTAATTTTCTTTTCCTATCTCCGGACGGGAACCTATAGCGATTCTCCGCGTAACGGTTGAGGGCGCACTGGAGGCAGCTATGAACGAGGCCATTGCCGTTCTGGTAGTCGATGATGACAC
Organism: Bradyrhizobium sp. AUGA SZCCT0222; assembly: GCF_018130205.1. Classification (NCBI taxonomy): domain Bacteria; kingdom Pseudomonadati; phylum Pseudomonadota; class Alphaproteobacteria; order Hyphomicrobiales; family Nitrobacteraceae; genus Bradyrhizobium; species Bradyrhizobium sp. AUGA SZCCT0222. Next base: position 16,324 of record NZ_JAFCLX010000046.1, on the reverse strand, counting down.
CTCTATACAAAGTATCGTTGAAGAAACGCTGAGCGATGGAGGCTTTTCACCCACGGTTGCTTCAACAGGCGAGGAGGCGGCAATACTATTGAACGCCAATAGCTACCGCGCGATTGTCATCGATGTTGCATTTGGGCGAGACCGTGTGAGGGGTTGGTCGGTCGCACGGCGAGCCAGGGCATTCAATCCGGCATTGCCTGTCATTTATATCACAGGAGGAAATGCCGACGAATGGGCAGTGGAAGGCGTGCCGAACAGTATTTTGCTGACCAAGCCGTTTGTGCCGACGCAGCTCGTGACCGTAGTTTCGCAGCTCCTGAATGCCGGACCCGGGCCCATCGCTCCCGAGACAGCCAGATGAGGCTGACCAACTAGCCACTGAAGCGGCAGAAACTCGCCGCTCGATGCGATAGTGGCGTGCGTATTACTAAACGATTATCGCTGAAGAATTTCAAGCGCCCCGGCCTCTCATCGATTGGCTCGACTATAATAATTTCGCAGTGCGTACGAACTCAATCAAAGAGTTCGATGATGGTGAGGGCCGGTGCAAATACAAGCGCAATAATGGTATCGAACTTGCGGTCGATGCTTTCACTGCATTCGCCTGCGCTGCTGCAACATAAAAACAGCAACTATGTTGCTCTTGTTGACGCTACGACCAAACCGCATACGGTGGTATGCCCTTTGGTCATGGAGCGCGTGATTGCATATCTGAGAGTTTCTACGCAACGGCAGCATCGCTCTGGCCTCGGCCTTGACGCTCAGCGAGCCACCATCGAGCGCTTCGCTGCCAATGAATCCCTCACAATTGCTGGCGAATATATCGAAGCTGAAACCGGGAAAGGAGCGGACGCCCTGGACAGGCGCCCGCAGCTGGCCGCGGCGCTGGCTGCAGCAAAGGCTGCGAAGTGCAGCGTAGTTGTCTCCAAACTCGACCGCCTATCGCGCGACGTGGCCTTTGTGGCCGGTCTTATGGCCCAGCGGGTGCCATTTATCGTGGCCGAATTCGGCCGAGATGCAGATCCCTTCATGCTGCATCTTTACGCGGCTCTGGCCGAGAAGGAACGGCGCATGATCTCGGAGCGGACAAAGGCGGCCTTGGCTGCAAAGAAGGCGGCGGGAACGGCTTTGGGCAATCCGCGCAATTTAGCGCAGGCGGGCAATCTCGGCCGAGCGGCCCTGATCGAAGGCGCGGATCGGTTTGTCGAGAGCTTAGTGCCTGTCGTCCAGGCCGTGCGGTCTGAAGGGGCTACGACCCTGCGAGCAATCGCGCAAGCGTTGAACAGGCGGGGGTTTAAATCTCCGCGCGGCGGCGCATGGCATCCGTCATCGGTTGCCAATCTCTCGGCCCGGTCTGATAGCTTTTTATAGGCGGGAATTTCAAGCTCAGCAAAGGACGCCTCAGTTCCTTCCCGGAGCTGGGGCCGTCTTCTGATCGTCGCTCTTCAAAGCTTGACGCACGTCCCCGAACGCACAAACCAGATAGCGCGGCCCTCGAACCACGCTGAGGATGAGAGCTCAGGCTAACCAAAATGCTCGCCAGCTCGGCTAGGGTTTTTGCGTGTTCATGAGTGACGGTCAACATTCCAGCCCGGATCTCTGCCACAATTAAAATGTCCACTACCCGCCTTTTAACATCCCTTGCAGATACTTTTCACCTTTGCATCGACCTTAGCGTTCTCTTGGCTAATCACCGCGTCAGCGGGAATGGATGGGCCGCCTGGCGTTACCGTACCATCGATGCGGCCAGTGCTTGTGCCGCCAGCTCTGTTACCTGCCGTTCCCGTTGTAACAGAGCCGCGAGGTGCGGAGTTTCTCCCGCCAGCATTTCCAGGCGAACCTCCAGAATTGGCGGTCCCCACCGTATTCGTGCCCGGTGCATTCGGAGCTGCAGCAGCATTAGCCGCCCCACTGGGGTCGTTCAACGAATTGTTGAGACCCGCAGGATTCGCGGGCCCGTTCGGTGCGCCGCTGATGGCCGAGCTCCCAGCTCCAGCGGAGCCTGCGCTAGGGGCTGCAGTTCCGGGACTGGTCCCCACAGACCCTCCCGAAGCGCCGCCGGCAGACGCGCCGCTTGACGAACTGCCCCCAGCGGACCCTCCGCCCGAGCTTCCACCGCCGCCTCCGCCTCCACCACCTTGAGCAAATGAGGCAATGGGCGAAAGCACAAGAGCTGTAATGAGTAATTTGACGGGGAGGCGTATCGACATAGCCAATCTCCTTCTCCACACCACAATCAATTGGGGGAGGGGTTGTTCCTATTTCCCGAAAAGGCGCCATACCCGCCGATGCCCCATAGAGGGCTAGACGTCATACCGCAGCGAATTTTAGACGGCCGGCCGCTTTCCCTTTTTCTTCAACAAATCATTCAACGCCTCGATTGCCAGTGCATTAAGCGTGGTATCCGTCTCAGCAGCTAGCATCCGCAGCGCTCGCCAGCCGTCCAGGTTCATCGGGATCAACAACGGGCACGCCATAGAGCGATGAGGTAGCGACGTTCTCGCCGGAAGAGTGAATGGACAAGGTCGGTAGGAAGAGGCCATAGCTGATGGCGTTGGCCCGATATCATCGTCCCGTCCCGGCAGTTATCGATGACCGATAGTGATACCGTTACCTGATTTTCAGGGTTGCCCTCCGCCATCGAAAAAGGCTCCGGCGAACCGGCGCCAAGGGAAACAAACGTAAGGCAACTGGGGTATCAGACGTAAGGCACGCCGTAGTACTCGTTTACGGACCGCGTACGGTTCGCGTCGGCCCAGTTCCAGTTATCATCGTTGCTATATTTCGGGGCGCCTTCGATTTTCGCCGGAGCAACGCTTGTCACGTACCCTTCCAAAGTGGTGTCATATTTCAGCGACTGCCAAGGGAGTGGATAGTGGTCGTCACCGATGCCAAGGAAGCCGCCGAAGCTCAGTACCGCATAGGATACTTTCCCGCTCACCTTGTCGATCATCACACGCTCGATCGAACCGATCTCCTTACGGTCGGCGCTGTACACCGGGGTCCCTTCAACTTTGTCGCTGCCAATAAGGCTGCCTGTTTCTCGTTCTTCCATGTGCGTCTCCATAGTCAGATACGGGGAAACTGGTTTTTCAGCAGTTCGTTCCTGAGGTTGTCGATTTGCCGCACTCGGCGAAAGCGATTGCCAACACTCGCGCTGCTGTCTGCATAATCAGCATGTGAACGGAGCATTAGCAGCAGGACCGATCGGACGAATGCCAGTCGGCGAGAGCAACCAGTCCTGCATATGCGCGGCGGAGCTTCACTGTTTGGCCACGCAGGAGCTTCTGGCTTACAGCGGGGAGAATGCGGCACGCGTGCGAATTGACGGGCCAGCCGTTATGCTGGAACCGAGTACGGCTCAGGCTGCTGCAATCTCCTTGCACTAGCCCGCGACCAACGCGGCAAAATACGGATCGCTATCGGCAGCGGGTGGTCACGTTGAAATCTCATGGACCGTCACAGCAGGCGGAAGGCTCAGTTTGCGCTGGATCGAGTCGGGTGGACCGACCGCCACGCCCCCCACTGTTGTTGGCACCTTTGAGACCTGCTCTATTGGAGTGGACCGGGAGTCATCTCCGAGTGATAAAAGCGTCGTTTTTGACCCACACCGGACTTCAGTGCCGTGGCAAGCACCGAATGCGTTCGGCTCTTTCGAACACGTTCCAGATTGCCCCCGCCACGACGTGAGATAATTACTTCACTCCACCGGGCAGCCATCCTACGGCCTCGACGGTGCGGCTGTACGGTCGCTCGCTGCAGGGGCGCAGTAGCCAAGGATGCCTGTGATCGGGTTCCTTGGTGCCGCTTCTCTCGACGCCCGCTTCCTCGCATACCGCACCCTCGCAGCAATGATCGGCGTGGAGAGTGTTTTTACGATAGCTGACGGTCATTCGATGATCTCGTCAGCGAGGATGGTAATAGAAGATGAGAAAGTGAGACCAAGTGACTTCGCCGCTTTCAAATTGAGGACGAGCTCAAAACGCGTCGGCTGCTCGGCTGGAAGATCGGCAGGCTTTGCTCCCTTTAAAATTTTATCGACATATGCGGCTGCTCTGTGAAAGTGCGCCACTAGACTAGGACCGTAGGCCATTAAGCCGCCGGCCTCGACGAAATCGCGCTCCGGAAAAATGCCCGGAAGGCGGCGGTTGACCGTGAACGCGCCGATGGGTTTGGCCAGGCTTAGGAGCATTCCGTCCGGAAGCGTCATGACTACTTCCGGCCACCCACTGGCCATTTGCTCCAATGCCATGGGCAGATTGTCAGGCGTTTCTACCGGAATGAACCGAACCTGAACTCCCATTTTGCGTGCGGCAACCTCGGTCTCTTTGATGTTCGTCTCAATTGTTGCCCGGTTCGGGTTGTAGAGGACGGCCATTGACGCCACTCCGGGCACGACGTCTGTTATGAGTTGAATCCGCTTGGCGGTGATCTCCTCCGATTGCAGCGAAAGGCCCGTGGCATTGCCGCCGGGCCTAGCAAAGCTTGCGAACACACCCGCTCCGACCGGGTCAGAGGCAATGGCCACAACTATTGGAATTGTCTGCGAAGCCTTCTTCGCCAATATCGCTGCCGCGATGCTCTCTACGACAATAATGTCGACGTTCTGCGCCAGAACTTCATTCAAAAGTTCGGGCAATCTATCAGGTTGCCCCTCGGCATAACGAAATTCGAGGACGATGTTCTTTCCGTGTTCGTAGCCGAGTTCCCGCAGTCCGGTGATGAAAGCCTTAAACATATGCGAGGACTGCGACACTGCGAGCGTCACTACGCCTATCTTCCGAGTTGCGCTCGAAGTCGCCTGCGCTCGAGCGATTGGTCGGGGAGCGAGCGCCAAGAGGATAGGTGACGCCGCCGCGTAGCCGAGGCGGATGAGGAGTTGGCGGCGTCTCAAGGGTTACCCCCAAGGCTCGGTCCAATATGTCGAACGCTATCACGTCCAGCCCGCGTCGGGGACTAATTCGCTTCAAGATCATGCAATCGGCAAATGTTCAGCCGTTGGACGATGCGGTCGATTGTAGATTTCGAGCATGGCGCGCGACAGTCGACGAGCTGCGCGAGCGGACTCGTTCAAGGCTTGGAGGTTCCTCGACGAGTCCGCAACCGCCGCCGCTGCCGGTTTCCGGCATAGGGAAGCTTACCCTTCATTCCAGCTTCGTCTGCACATTAATGGACACAGAGAAGCGAGAACCTGCGCTGTGTGGCAATTGAGTTACCGTAGTTTGCGCTGTTCTCGGTATTTAATTTCGACGACCGATTTCCGCACTGAACTGGGCATCGTCTAACAACCCACCCCCTTTGCGCAAAGACCGCCTTGCCTAATTCGAGTTGTGTTCACAAATGGACAGAACTCCAGCCCGTGCGCGTGCGTTAGTCGTCGGTCAGGAATGGCTTGCTTCTCCGGGCTTACAGCCGCCATGGTGACAACGACGCTCGCAAGCGCCTGTGGTTCTCCGACCGTGAACAACGTTTCCCGTGTGGCTTGGCGGCTCGCGCCACTGAAGCTCGGTGGTATAATCGACCATGGAGGCAGTCTGGAAACTCAGCCCATGCGCGCACTTGAGATACTTGCCATCTACGTTACGCCTTTCCTGCTCATAGGGACCAACGCTGCCGACCCACTCAGAGACGAGACGGGCATATTGGCGCGTTGTCATGCTGCGGTTAGGACCGCAATGGCCGGCGAACTAGAACTCGCCGGGCCGCTTGCCGGCGATCTTTAGATAGTCGTCGACCGCCTGGCGGGTTTGCTCGCTCAATTCAAATCTGACAGGCCGTCCAGTTTTCTTTTTCCGGACAGTCGCGCGATCCGCCGTGTATCCGCCCGCGGCGACATCCTCGACCCGGTTAGCGAGGACATCACAGCCGCGAAGCTTGCTGTCGATTGCCAGATTGAACATGGCGAGATCGCAGGCGCGCCTTCGTTCGGATCGAGCAGACATGTTTGGGTCGTAGCGGCGGGTTCGCCCCGGTCAGCTTGCCCTTGTTCCACGGCGCTCGCTTGGGGGCGGGGTCGCATTCATTTGATCTTGCATCGCCAACTCCTCGGCTCAGTTAAAAAGGCAAGAAGCACGAGTCATCGGGCGTTGAAATCAGGCCGCCTTTCGGGTCAAAGCGGACTTCGGGTTCAGGATAAACGACTTGTAGCGTTTGACCCTTATGTGGACGTGATGCTCTTGCCGGATACCAGCGCAGATAATGGCTGAGGTGATTTTGATCGTAATCATTTTGCGGCTCCGGACCAGACAAATTTCGATCATCAAATGCTGCTTAAATCCCGCATGATCCCACCTGTCGGTCAGGAATCATCAGACCACCCGGCTGTTTCACCGTGTCTTCGCGGCGTAGAAAAATGGCTTCGTCGGGAGGGGCAATTGTGTCGTCCCAAGCCGATCACGAAGGGGCTTCACGGATTGTGAGCACCAGCGGGGTCAAAGCTTTCTGATGACGGCCTTGGCCGCGTCGCCCGCAGCATCTTCGGAACCCGAATCCAACGGCGTCACGATGCTCAATATTTCCTTCCCGTTTGTCCGAGAAGCGATGCAGGGGCGTCGGTCTGTTCGCGTTATCGAGGCGCGCCACAAACCCGGCTGTCGCTGAAAAGTGGTGATGGAGTATTTCGCTGGGTCGGCCATTCCAGGCTCCTTGTTAAACGTCGAGGAAGGTCTCCTGAAGACGCTCTCCCAATTGATTGATTTTGTTAGTGCTAAAGTGGGGGCTTGAGCCACCAACCTCCTGCTTTCCATTCATAGGACAGACGAGCAATTACACTTTAGTTGATTTGTCCTGAGAATGGCTATGGCCGTTCCCACGCCTTGGTTCGACTATGCTATTCGGTATTCCGGGTCTGTCGCATAGCGCTCGGAATCGTCGAACCGGCTGAGGATTTCCTAGAACCCGCCTTGAGTGCGTGCCACGGAAACAACCGCTACCAGCAGAGCGAGACCGCCTGATAGCGCAGCCCAAGCGATCGCATTGAACTGAGCTTGCGCTCTGTCCGACGTTCTGCGCAAAAAGTCCTCGACGAATCCGTTCATCGGGCGCTCCTCATTTAGTGGGATGATCCGGAGCGTGCATATGCCTCGAGGGGTCCGTGGCGATGTGATCTACATCACTAACGATGAGCGCGGACCAAGAAGTCTGTCGAAAAGCTGACAGTAACTTTCGGCGGGAATGGTTCCCGCCGCTATTATTCAACCGGCAGCGGAATCCTGCGAGGAGTGGGGGCGTCCCGGTCAAAGGCCAATGCGGTGCCACGCCCGCGTGGCTTTGGTCATCAGGACCGCCAACGGATGTGTAGACAGCTTGGCTGAGCAGGTTCTATGTCCGGCCAAAGCTAACGATTTAGTTTAGTTAGTTTTTAGATTTTCGGCCGAGGCTCGACCGATGATCGAGCGCCGAACAACGCCCAGACACGAAGTTCATAGAACAGGAACCATTGAGTTCGCTGGTAGAACGGTCAACTGCACTATCCGAAATATATCTCCAATGGGCGCGGCGCTAGAAGTGGCGCGCGCGTGTTCAATTCCGCACGAGATCACCTTGCTGATGGCTGATGGTCATCTCAGGCAACATTGTTACGTTATTTGGCGCAAGCCGACGTGTGTAGGCGTAACGTTCGACCGCCTGAGTGAACCGGACCTTGGGAGCTGAGCAACGAGCGGAAATCGATATGCGCCTAGGATGAGCTCAGTGATCCCAACTCTCGTCGCCACCTTGGCGATGTCGCCCTATTGGCACCTCTGGACATGCCAGTATATCCTGAGAATGCCCGTTCACCGGGATAGACCGGAAATCGCCGTGGTCCGGTCAAACCGACGCGAATGACCCATTTCGGACGGCGGCACTCAATCGGAGCTTTGCGCGAGTTCGACCAGCCAGACGTTGGGGGTTTCTCATGTTGACTCTCGGCTCGCGTGCACGAAGGACAGCCCGTTATTGACCGTTTCGACATCAAGACCCGCGGCGACGGCGAATGAGTTGGCAATGGAATCCAGTTCGTGCCGTGAAATCACGTCCTCAATCCGGACGAAGCCGTTTGGCGCTCGCTCTTCTACCAGTTGCATGGCGGCCTCCGGCCCAAAGCTGCGATTGCGCAGCGTTATGTCATTCATGACGGGCCGGCGTGTCGTGTCGTAATGCTGTAGTGCCTCGACCGGATTGGAAATTGCGCTCAGCGCAGCTGTAAGCAACCGTGCATCTAGGATCGCCTGGGACCCGGCCTGGCTGCCGATTGGCTGCATCGGATGGGCGGCATCGCCGAGCAGGGTGACGCGGCCGCATGTCCATGTCGAAACGGGGTCGCGGTCGACCAGCGGAAATTCAAAAATATCCGGCGACTGCTCGATCAGCGCCGGCATATCGAGCCAGGGAAACTTCCACCGGCCGAACGCCGCCAGCACCTTGTCCCTTGTGACACGCTTGTTCCAGTCTTCCCGCGGCGGTGCCTCGTCAGGCACGGTCATCTGGCAAAGCCAGTTGGTGAGCCGTTTGCCGCTCGCAGCACGGGCAACGGGATAGGCGATGATCCGCTGATGGAAATGTCCGGCGATGGCCATCGTCCGGCCGTCCAGGAAAGCTTCGGCCTCGACGGCGGCGCGCCACATCAATTGCCTGGCGAAGCGCGGACCGGCTTCGGTGGGATGGATTTGACGCCGAACCGCGGAATGGATGCCGTCGGCGCCGATCAGGACATCCGCTTCGTCGATCACCTCCGTGCCGGATTCTCGATCGCGGAAGCGGCCCCGGACCTTTCGGCCAATTTGCTCGAACGTCGTGAAGGTCAGTCCGCTACGGAAATTTTGGCCGATGCGTTCGCGCACGGCCCTTAGCAACAGGAACTGCAGACGTCCGCGATGGATTGAATATTGCGGCCATCGATATCCGGCCGCCGTCCCTCTGGGCTCGCTGTGGATCAACTGTCCGAACTTGTTGCACAGGTTCAGCCGTTGGGTGGCGTTGCCGGTCTCGGCGAGTGCATCGCCGAGCCCGAGGTCGACAAGTTCGCGCACGGCGGCCGGTTGAAGGTTGATGCCGACCCCGAGCGGCGAGAGATCGCGCACCGTCTCATAGACCCGGACATTGATGCCGGCCTGATGGAGGCTGAGTGCTAGGCTCAGCCCGCCAATACCGCCTCCGACGACGATGATTTCCATCTTCTTCATTTCGCCGCGACGCGGGGATCCCTGACGTTGCTGAAGGTCACGAACTCGACGTTGCGCAGTTCGCCCTCCACCTTCTCGACTTTCCGGATGTAGATGTTGTGGACGACTTCGCCGGTTGCGCGGTCGATCGACATCGGACCGCGCGGGCTCTCCCAGGTGCTGCCCTTCATAGCCGAGACCAGCGCCTTGCCGTCCGTTGCGCCGCCGGTCTTTTTCAACGCCTCATAGATTACGTGCATGCCGTCGTAACCACTCGCCGCCATGAAGTTGGCGCGAGCATGGTTGTCTTTCTGGTATTCGTCGGCGAAAACCTTGTTCAAGGCAGACGGATGCGCGGCTGAGTAAAAATGTGCTGTGACGGCACCCAGCATGGCGTCGCCCATGTTCGAAAGCGCCTCGTCGTCGGTCAGATCGCCGGGCCCGATCAGCTTGATGCCGGCCTTGTCGAGGCCGCGCTCCGTGAATTGCTTGGCGAAGGTGGCGGCCTGGACCGACGGAATGAACACGAACACGGCTTGCGGTGCCGCGTCCCGGACCCGTTGCAGGAACGGCGCGAAGTCGGGGTTTCGCAACGGGACGCGGATCGTTTCCGTGATCTGGCCGCCGCCGGCCTTGAAGTTATTGGCGAAGGTCTCCTCCGCCTCAAGTCCGGGCGCAAATTCCGTCACAAGGGTCACCGCTTTGCCGAGGCTGTTCTGGATTGCCCAATCCGCCATGATGGCGGAGGATTGCGCCAGCGTGCCGCTGGTCCGGACGAAGAAGGGCGATTTTTCCACCACGGCCGTCGTGCTCGAAATCATGATGACGGTCGGCTTCCGTGCTTCGGTCAGCAATGGCGCGCTGAACAGCAGATCCGCCGTCAAACCGCCGCCAATGACGTCGACCTTTTCGTTGACAACCAGTTCCTGAATGAGCCGCTTTCCGGTTTCACCGGATGAAGCGCCGTCCTTGACGATCAGCTCGATCCGCTTGCCGGCCACGGTATCGCCGTGCTGCTTGATGTAAAGGCGGGCGCCGGAGATCACTTGCAGGCCTGCACTTGCCAGCGTCCCGGTCATCGGCATCACCATGCCGATTTTGACCGTATTCTGTGCGTTCGAACTGCTCGCGGTAGCGGCCGTCACGCCGAGTATTGCAATGGTTCGGGCGATAGATCTGCTCAACATGGCCGTCCTCCGTAAAGGTTGTCGGTGCTGTTTCGCGGCGTTGGTATTCCTGAAATGTTTGGATGGCTTGAATGTTGGTTGAATTGTTGTCGCCAAATGCTGTAGTTTGGAAGTTCGATTTTTCGACATCCCTGTAGCCTCCAGACTAAGGGTCGAAGAATGGACTGGTCAGACCGCGTCGGCCATCGCGTCCGTTTGCGCGACCTTCACATCGTGCTCGCGGTGGCGGAATCCGGCAGCATGGCGAAGGCGTCCGCCATGCTGGCCATCTCGCACCCCGTTGTTTCTAAGGCGATTTCCGAACTGGAGCAGACGTTGGGCGTCAGCCTGTTCGACCGCAGTTCCCGGGGAGTCGAGCCTACGCCATATGGAAGGGCGTTGATCGAGGCAGCCGCCAACGTGTTCGACGAGATGCGCCAAGGGTTCAAGCGCATTGAGTTCCTCGTCGATCCGACGGCCGGTGAACTGGCCGTCGGCTGTCCCGAAATCATCCTGGCCGGTGTGCTGCCTGCGATCACGGAGCATTTTCTTGGGCAACACCCCCGCGTGCAATTGAAGGTCATCCACGCCGATACGGCGTTGATGCAGTTTGACCAGTTGCGCAAGCACAACGTCGAACTCCTGATCGCGCGAATGCCGCGGCCGTTCGTCGATGAAGATCTCGTCTCGGAGCCGTTGTTCGACGAACCCTTCTCCGTGGTGGCGGGGATCGACAGCCAATGGGCACGGCGTCGCCAGATCGAACTTGCCGAGCTTGCCGGGGAAGCCTGGGTACTGCCGCCCCCCGACAGCGTTCCCGGGGTGCTGATCGCCGAGATTTTTCGCGAGCATGGACTGCGGCAACCGCGCGCGGGCATCCTCACTCTGTCGGTTCAATTGACGACGACCATGATTGCTACCGGGAGGTTTGTCGGGCTGCTGCCGAGTTCGGTGGCGCGGTTCAATGCCAGGCGTGTGGGGCTCAAGATTCTGCCGGTCAAGGTGCCGACCGTACTGGGCTCGGTCGTCGTCATCACGGTGAAGAAACGCACCCCCAGTCCGCTCGCCCAGATATTCATCAGTTCGGCGCGCGCCGTCGCAAAATCGATCTCGGATGCGATATAGTAATGTCTGCGTTTGGGCCCGCGGCAGTCTGCTCGCTCATCAATCAGTATGTCATTCGCCGGCGATGAGCTGTCGCATACTGCGCAGGTCGAAAACGATGTCACCATCTCGGAAGTGTTATTTAGGCAAGGTCGCTCAGAGGTTCTTCAACATCAGGCCGGCCAAGGGTACGCGCTACACCTATGAAGCGACCTTACCTGAAGGGAGTTCGTGCCGTTGGACTCGTACCTTATAATCCAAGGCGCGTAGATAGCGAGGCAGCCGCGTAGGTCACAAGCAAATTACAGGGCGCCAGAAAATAATGTAATGGATAATCCTGTACCTCAACACCCGGCAGCTATCAGTGAATAAAAATACCATAAATTGCAATCACGTAACTGGTGTGACCAGCGGTTTACGCAACCGTAGGCCGCTAGACGCTTGAAGTCTGTAGCCAAGTTGTTCGTCGGGACAGCGACAACGCGTAGCCGCCAGCCGAAATGCCGCGCGATTGTTTCGACCTTCTCGCGCTCTTGCGATCGGTAGCCATGAATCTCCTACGTATAAGCACCCAGAAGCACGATCTTCTCATCGCGGCTTTTTCCGCTGACTAGCTTGCACAGCAGATCGCGCAGCTTGATCACCGGCGTGACTCCAATTGGCCTCAGCCCTTCATCTCACCGACGCAAACACATGGAGCTTATTCACGGCATCCAGTACAAGCCGGGCCGCGATCGAAATGTCCGTCGATGCGTTCGTCGTGAGACGGCCAGGAAAAATCTTGTGGCGGCGATTAGTTCACCTCCACGGTCCCTTCATCAGACTTCTCCGAATTTCTGAACAGTCATCAAGCGCAAGAAACAATCACCCGGGCTGGCAAGCGAGCTGTGCAGCTATCCGCCAATGCACCTCGGGCTTTGTTTTTTCCGGACGGGCTTGCAGTCGCTCATGGAGGCTTTCCTCTGACGGACCTTCACGCAAAGCTGCAAGAAACCGTTCATTCGAATGATGCTTCATGCTCGTCGGACTTTGTATGGGCAAGAGCCCATCCGACGGCTGCCAAGAGCGGACATCAGCTCCTTTGAGAATATCCCTTCGGGCAATGCGATCCTTAATCTCCTGCAGCATCGCGAACAGTATGTTGAATGAGAGACCATACTGATGCAATTTGACTTTCAACATATGCGGTCGATGAGAGGCTGCTGTCATAGGGTTCTTTTCGTTCAGGAGTCATGCCCACGACTCCGCGAACCAACGCACTACCGCTTCAATCACGGGCCCTAAGCTAGTCTAAGCGTGCCGATGGAACCGTCAACCCTGGCCGATGTTTTAGTTGATTGATAGGCCAAGCTCTGTGATTCTGCTAGGGATGGCTATTGAGGCTTATAGTTGAGTGTATTCGTAATAGACGCGGACCAGGACGTAAATGAGCTGATCCGCAAGCTTCAGGCGCGCGAGTCGGAGCTCGCTCTCATTCATCGGATTGCTGGCATTGGTGGAGTTGAAGTTGACCTGAGGGACGGATATCGCAATCGGAGGTCTCCAGAATACCTAGCGATCCACGGCCTCCCCCCAACAGCCACTAATGAGTCTCATGAGAGTTGGGTTGCGCGTATACATCCCGAAGATCGGATACGGACAGAACAGCAATTTCTGGATGCGTTGGCCGATGCGACCCAACTCTACTCGGCGGAATACCGCATCGTTAGGCCAAGTGACGGTCAGACGCGATGGGTACGCGTTGCGGCTCAAATAGAACGTGATTCGGATGGTCGACCCGTTCGCTTAATTGGCGCGCATTTCGATGTGACGGACTCGAAACTTGCGGAACGTATTCTGAGGGAGAGCGAGGAGCGCTTTCGGTCAATAGCTAATAGTGCACCTATTCCAATGTGGGTTACTCAGCTCAACGGCGAACGGTCCTTCGTGAATCAAGCCTATTCTGACTTCTTCGCACTCAGCCACGACGAGGCGCTAAAGCTTGATTGGCGCAGCCGTGTGCACCCGGACGACGCTGCCCAATTAGCAGAGCCCGAGCAGTTGCGGACACTGGTACCGAACTCCACTTCTGCCTCCGGCAACCCCTTCCCAGTTCAAATAAGAATCGCTCGGGGAAATGGCGATTGGCGATGGGTAAACGCTGTCTCCCGGCCCAGGTTCGATGAGCATGGGCATCACATAGGATTTATCGGCGTCGCACACGACATCACCGCAGAGAAGCAGGCGGAGATTGAACTTCGCGCGTCCGAAGAACGTTTTCGGCTAATGGCGGAGAACGCACCTGTGATGATTTGGATCAGTGACGAGAAGGGTAACTGCGTTCATCTCAATCAGATGCTTCGCGAATTCTGGGGCGTTTCCGAAAAGGAGGTTGCAGCATTCCAGTGGAGCAACACGCTGCATCCCGAAGACAAAGCCATCGTGATCGATGAAGTCGCGTCCGCTATAGAAAAGCAGAGTACGGTGTCGCTGAAAGCTCGTTACCTCGATGCGAAAGGACGCTATCGTACACTCGAAGCACGAGCGCATCCGCGATTCTCCCCGCTTGGCGAGTTTTTGGGAATGATCGGGGCAAATGTTGACGTCACCGAACGGCAGGAAGCTGAGAAGGCTCGGGAGCTACTCGTGGACGAACTCAACCATCGCGTCAAGAACACCCTATCAGTGGTTCAAGCGATTGCGCATCGATCCTTCAATAAGAACGTAGACCCGGTCTTGGCGCGGCGTGCCTTTGAAGGACGGCTCGTTGCACTGGGGCAGGCGCATGATCTGCTCACGAATGCAAGTTGGGAGAACGCCTCGTTGGCGGAGCTTGCTGAGCTGACCCTCGACTCGAAGGGCGCAACCGCAGGTCAAATTTTCCTCACGGGACCGACGATTTTGCTGTCGCCGAAACAAGCCGTTTCTCTTGCGATGGCTTTTCATGAGCTGTGTACGAATGCGAGGAAATACGGAGCGCTTTCTACCAATGACGGCCAGGTCCACGTTGAATGGAAGCGAATACACGGTGCGGAGCCGCAAGTCCACATACTCTGGTCTGAAACGGGTGGACCTCCGGTTTCTGTGCCGACACGACGCGGTTTTGGATCTACGCTTCTCGAACGCACCTTAGCTGAAGATCTTGACGGACAAGTAACCGTCCAATTTGACCCGATAGGGCTTCGCTGCTCGATAGCCGTTCCCATTCCTTACGCTGCCGCCCGTGAAAGCTCGTTACCTGTAGCTTCTGCTTGGTGTCCTAAGACGTAATGCGCTCCCGAAGAAACCAACCCTGGACCGAAGATGACAGCCAGCGTCTCAAGGCGCTTGTGGCAAGCGGAGCATCGGCTGCGCGCGCTGCCGCCATATTCGGCCGGTCGATCGATCACATTCGCGAACGAGCCCGGAAGCTTGGCACACCCTTCCCATATGGACATTGGTATCACGCGCGGTGAGATCGACTATGTCGCCTCGAACCATTCGATCTCGCCCGATCCCTTCCCTTGGACGTCTGATGTCGGCACCCTAAGATGACCGCCATTGGCACTTTTGAGACATGCCGACCGGCCGTGACTATGTCCGCTTCCCGGGGGAGACCGGAAGTCGCCGTGGTCCGGCCAAACCGACGCGAATGACCCCAACTGCGACATCAAGGCTGATCGCCTTTGGGGCGAGAGGGGTGTCATTTGTCTCGCTGGCGGGTCGCAAAGTGCTAGGCTCGAGTATCGCACGAAGCTTTTCCAGGAGGCACATGCAACGCCGCGATTTCATCGCGATTCTTGGCGGCACAACGGCGTTTTGGCCGCTTGGCGCACGCGCACAACAATCGCCGGAACGTGTTGCGCGCATCGCCTTTTTGGGACCAGGAAGCTCATCAACCGTCAGCTCGAACCACATAGATGCCTTCAAGCAAGGACTACTTGAGAATGGCTTGGTGGAGGGACGTAATCTCACCGTGGACTATGTCTGGGCGGATGGCCGAGCGGAGAGATTGCGCCAGCTCGCAGAGGACCTTGCGAAGCGTAATTTCGATATCATCGTGACTGTCGGTGCACAGCCGGTGCTCGCGCTGATGGCAACACGAATGGCAACGCCGATCGTTTTCGCTATCGTCGGAGACCCGATTGCAAGTGGCGTTGTAAAGAGCCTCGCGCGTCCGGGGGGTAGCGCGACTGGTCTGTCTATGTCGAATGCTGATCTGGAGACCAAACGCATCGAAGTGCTTAAGGAAGTTGTCCCGGCTGTTACGCGGCTGATGATATTGCACCATTCGAGCATTCTTCCCGCCACGGTGGCGGAGGCAGTGGCTGCGGCCCGTGCATTGGCAGTCGAGCCGGATATCGTCGAAGCAAGCTATCCTGACCAATTTGAGGAGACGTTCGAGCGGGCAATCGGGCGCGGCGTCAATGGGATGGCGACGATGGCTTCGCCTTTCCTGAATTTTTGGCGCACGCAGTTGATCGAGCTCGCCACCCGTCATCGCCTGCCCTCGGTTTGGGAAGCGGCTGCTTATGTGGGTGATGGCGGGTTGCTATCGTATGGGCCGAGTTTCCCGGATATGTTTCGCCGGTCTGCGGGATATGTTGCGAAGATCCTGAATGGAGCCAAGCCCGCCGATCTACCAGTTGAGCAACCCATCCGGTTCGTACTCGCGGTCAACCTCAAGACCGCGAAGTCGCTCGGCATAGCTGTCCCGCCGACGCTTCTTGCTCGCGCCGACGAGGTGATTGAATAAAGATGCTATTTGCTGCAGTGCATGAGTCCGGTTGTGGCACGAAGCGGAAGAGCCGAGCCGATCTGGCGATGTCCGTTGACGAGGGTAGACCGGAAGTGGCTGGCCGACCGTCAAACCGACGCGATTGATGTAGTGGACGACGCCCGCTCCAGGCATCGAATGTGCCAAAGGGGTGATCGTTGAACAACGAATCACCG